>CAZUKC010000073.1:0-7944 GCA_964620375.1 uncultured Ramlibacter sp.
CGGCGCCGCACAGGCGGGCGTCGGCATCGACCACCAGCACGCTGGTGATGCGGTGGGCTTCCATCAGGTCGGCGGCCTCGACCGCCAGCTGGTCGCGGGCGATGGTGCGGGGGTTGGGGTGCATGACGTCCCGGGCCCGCAGGGCGCGCAGGTCTGCGCCTTTTTCGATCAGGCGGCGCAGGTCGCCGTCGGTGAAGATGCCCAGCACCCGACCCTCGGGATCGACGATGGCGGAGGCGCCCAGGCCAGCGCGGCTCATCTCGCGCATCAGGTCAGTAAAGGGGACATCCGGGCCGACGCGGGGCACATCGTCGCCGGTGCGCATGACGTCGCTCAGGTGGGTGAGCAGCTTGCGGCCCAGCGCGCCGCCGGGATGGGAGCGCGCGAAGTCCTCGGGCCGGAACCCCCGGGCGTCCAGCAGGGCCACCGCCAAGGCGTCGCCCAGGGCGATTTGCGCGGTGGTGCTGGCGGTGGGCGCGAGGTTCAGGGGGCAGGCCTCTTTCTCGACCCCGCAGTCCAGCACGATGTCGGCGTGGCGGGCCAGGGTGGAGGCGGGGTTGCCGGTCATGGCCACCAGGGGCACGCCCTGGCGCTTGAGGACCGGAAGGATGGCGGTGATCTCGTCGCTCTCGCCGCCGTTGGAGATGGCCAGCACGAGGTCGATGGCCTTGATCATGCCCAGGTCGCCGTGGCTGGCTTCGGCCGGGTGCACGAACATGGCCGGGGTGCCGGTGGAGGCCAGGGTGGCGGCGATCTTGCGGCCGATGTGGCCACTCTTGCCCATGCCGGTGACAACGACGCGCCCGCGCACGGCCAGGATGGCCTGGACCGCCTGCGCGAACGCGGCACCGGTGCGGCGCTTGAGGTCCTGCACCGCAGCGGCTTCGATCTCGAAGGTGTCGTGCGCCAGGCGCAGGACGCGCTGCGCATCGAACACGCCGGACGGGGCTGGTGAAGCTGACATCCGTCGGATTCTACGTAGGCGGCATGGCGCCGGCGGCGCACGGGGCTGGGGATCGCCCGGGGCGGGATGCTCGGCCACGAGCGCTTAGGATCGGGGCATGTCCACCCTCGAACTCACGCTCCTGTACCTCCTGGCAGCCGTGTTGGGGGTGGTGGCCTGCCGCCTGGCCAAGCTGCCGCCGATGCTGGGCTATCTGGTGGTGGGCGTACTGATCGGCCCGAACGCGCTGGGCCTGGCCGAGAACTCCGCGGGCGTGAGCCATCTGGCCGAGTTCGGCGTGGTGTTCCTGATGTTCGTGATCGGGCTGGAATTCAACCTGCCCAAGCTGCGGGCCATGCGCAGCCACGTGTTTGGACTGGGCCTGTTCCAGGTGGCGCTGACCATCGCGCTGGCCACGGGCGGCATGCTGGCCCTTTCAGCGCTGGCGCCGCCCGCCTGGCAGCTGGGCTGGCAGACCGCGCTGGCCCTGTCGGGCGCACTGGCCATGAGCAGCACGGCCATCGTGGTCAAGATGATGTCCGAGCGGCTGGAGCTGGAGTCCGAGCACGGCAAGCGGGTGATGGGCGTGCTGCTGTTCCAGGATCTGGCGGTGGTGCCCCTGCTGGTGCTGATTCCAGCCCTGGGCAGCCCGCCAGAGGCCCTGCTGGGGGCGATGGCGCTGGCCCTGCTGAAGGGCGCGGCGCTGATCACCGTGCTGCTGGTCGGCGGGCAGCGGGTGATGCGCTGGTGGCTGACCCTGGTGGCGCGGCGCAAGAGTGAAGAACTGTTCGTGCTGAACCTGCTGCTGATCACGCTGGGCCTGGCCTGGCTGACCGAGCTGGCGGGGCTGTCGCTGGCGCTGGGAGCCTTCATCGCCGGCATCCTGATTTCCGAGACCGAATACAAGCACCAGGTGGAGACCGACATCCGCCCCTTCCACGACGTGCTGCTGGGGCTGTTTTTCATCACCATCGGGATGATGCTGGACTGGCGTCTGGTGGCGGATCGCTGGTTGCTGGTGGTGGTGCTGCTGACGCTGCCGGTGCTGTTCAAGCTGGCGCTGGTAACGGCCATCACGCGCGGCCTGGGCGCGTCCATGGGCGTGTCACTGCGTACCGGGCTGTACCTGGCGCAGGCGGGCGAGTTCGGCATCGTGCTGCTCACGCTGACGCAGGCAAACCGGCTGGTGGCGCCGGAGCTGTTCAACCCCATCCTGGCCGGCATGGTGCTGTCGATGCTGGCCACGCCCTTCATCGTGATGGGCAGCAACACGATCGTGACCCGCCTGGTGGCCAGTGACTGGCTGCAGCAATCGCTGGCGATGACCCACATCGCGCGGCGCACGATCAACACCAGCAAGCACGTGATCATCTGCGGCTACGGCCGCTGCGGACAGAACCTGGCGCGCATGCTGGAGCGCGAAGGCATTCCCTACATCGCCCTGGACCTGGATCCGGACCGGGTGCGGCAGGCGGCGGCGGCGGGCGATTCCGTGGTCTTCGGGGACGCGGCCCGTCTGCAGGCGCTGATGGCCGCAGGCCTGGCACGCGCCAGCGCGGTGGTGGTGACGTATCTGGACGTGCCCAGCGCGCTGAAGGTGCTGGACCTTTCGCGCACCCATGCGCCGCAGGTGCCGGCCATCGTGCGCACCCAGGACGACCGCGACCTGGAGAAGCTGCGCGCGGGTGGCGCCACCGAGGTGGTGCCCGAGTCGCTGGAAGGTTCGTTGATGCTGGCCAGCCACGCACTGGCGCTGGTGGGCGTGCCGGTGCGTCGGGTGCTGCGCATCGTGCAGCAGCAGCGCGAGGAACGCTACAACCTGCTGCGCGGCTACTTCCACGGCGCCGACGACCCGGCCGACGACGGCGACGCGGAACGCCTGGCCACGATCAGCCTGCCGCTGGGCGCGCGGGTGAGCGGCCGCACGCTGGTCACGCTGGGCCTGGAGGCGATGGAGGTACGGGTGGTGAGCGTGCGCCGCGGCAACGGGCACGCGCAGGAGGTCAGCGACGATCTGGTGCTGATGGACGGCGACACGCTGGTGCTCAGTGGCCGGGTGGAGCCGCTGGCGCGGGCCGAGGAGCGGTTGCTGGGGGCCTAGGCCCGCAGGCGCCCTGGGAAGAACGATGACGTCCAGCAGTCGCACCGTTCGCCTCTTTCTGTCCAGCACGTTCCGAGATTTCGGTGAAGAGCGCGACCTGCTGATCAAGCGGGTGTTTCCCGCCCTGCGCGCGCGCTTGAAGGAGCGCTTCGTGGAGCTGGTCGATGTCGACCTGCGCTGGGGCATCACGGCCGAGGAAGCCGAGCGCGGCGAGGTGTTACCGATCTGCCTGACGGAGATCGACCGCGCCCGGCCCTATTTCATCGGCATGCTGGGAGAACGCTACGGATGGATCCCACCCGCCGACGGGTATGCGCCCGATCTGCTCGAGCGTCAGCCTTGGCTGCGGGCCCACCAGGGCGGCGCCAGCGTCACCGAGCTGGAGATCCTGCACGGGGTGCTGAACAGCCGGCGTATGCAGGGCCGCGCTTTCTTCTACTTCCGATCGCCAGCGTACGCGCGGACCAAGGGCGGCGACTACCTGCCGCTGACTCGCGAAGACCGGCAGCGCCAGCGGCAGCTCAAACAACGGATCCGCGCGCGCGGGCTTCCGGTCACCCCCTATGCGACCCCCGAGGCGCTGGCGGCGCGCATCGAGCGCGACCTGTGGAAGCTGCTGGACCGGGAGTTCCCGGCCTCCGAGGTGCCGGATGCCTACGAGCGTGAGCGGCTGCGGCATGAGGCCTATGCGGCGCCACGGCGGCGCCTGTATCTGGGCGGCGAGCGTTACCTCGAGGCGCTGGACAAAGCCCTGACCGGTGGGCATTCGCGCGTCGTCGTCGAAGGCGCGTCCGGAGGCGGCAAGAGCGCGCTGCTGGCCAACTTCTTCGAGACCTGGCGTCGGAAACACCGCAAGCACCGGGTCTTCGAGCACTACCTCGGGGCCAGCGCGGATGCGGCCGATCCGCATGCGCTGGTGCGCAGGCTCCTGGAGTTCATCCAGCGCCAGACCGGCAGCCGTGAGAGCCTGCCCGGCGACCCGCTGCAGCTGATGGAGCGTCTGCCGCAATGGCTGGCCATGGCCAGTGCCTGGGCACGCCAGCGCCGCACCCGCTTCATCTTCGTGCTGGACGCCCTGAACAGCCTGAGCGGGCAGGAGGACCTGCGGTGGTGGCCTGCGTCACTGCCGGAGGGTCTCACGGTGGTGGTGTCCTGCCTGCCGGGTCCGACCCTGCAGGCCCTCAAAGGCACGGCCACTGCTGCGCGGGGCGCCCCGCCGGGCCAGGCGCCCTGGAAGGTCATCACCGTCAAGCCCCTCACCCGGGATCAGAGCGCACGCCTGCTGGAGGCCTACCTGGCGCGCTTCAACAAGAAGCTGCCGCGGCCGATGGTGCGTCAGGTGCAGGCCCACCCGCTGGCGCACAACCCGCTGTTCGTGCGCACCCTGGCCGAGGAACTGCGGCTGTTCGGGGTTCACGAGACGCTGCAGCGGCAGCTGGCGCATTACCTGGCCGCACAGACCGTCGACGACTTGTTCGAGCGGGTGCTGCAGCGGGTGGAAAAGGACCTGGGAAAGGCGGCGGTGAGGGACACCCTCTCGGCCATCTGGGCCTCGCGCGCCGGTCTGGCCGAAAAGGAGCTGCTGGCCCTGACCGGGCTCACGCCAGCCCACTGGGCCGGGATACGACACGCGCTGGACGAGGCGCTGCTGGAGATCAACGGGCGCCTTTCATTTGCGCACGACTATGTGCGGCTGGCCGTTCGCGACCGCTACCTGGCCAATGAGGCCCGCCAGCGACAGGCGCACCGCCGGCTCGGGCACTGGTTCGCGCAGCAGGCGGTAGACGCGCGACGGGTGGAGGAAGAACCCTGGCAGTGGGTGCGGGCAAAGGCATGGCAGCGGCTGCAGCGATGCCTGACCGACGAGGTGATGGTGGATCCGCTGCTGGATGTGGACGAGGGGCTCGCGCTCCTGGGCTACTGGATGGCCCTGCCTGGGTTGCGCCACGCCGACCTGGAGCCCCTGTACCGCAAGGCCTGGCGGCGATGGCACCGGCTCACGCGCTGGAGCGACATCAGCCGCCTCGCGTTTCGCCTGTGCGAGTTCCTGCGGTCCACTGGGTCCAGCGGTGAATTCGTCATCACGCTGGCGCGCCTGGTGCTGCAGCTCGATCGCAACGCGGCCGGCGATGCGCCGACCTACGGACCGGCGCTGTCACTGATCGGTGTGGTGTGCCTCGAGCGCGGGGAGCTGCAGGCGGCGCGCGAGTACCTGGAAGCGGCCTTCGAGATGGGGCGGGCCGGCGGGTGCGATGCCGCCGAACTCGCGCGCCGACGCTACAACTTTGCGAAGGTGCTGCTGGCCCAAGAGGAGATCGACGCCGGGCGGGCCCAGCTGGAAACGGCGCTGCACGAGGCGCGCGAGGCGTTCGGAACGGCCTCGCCCGAACCCCTGCCGTTCCTGCATGCGTTGGCCACGGCGCACGAGGAATACGGCGACGTCCACCAGGCCTGGCAGCTGACGCGCGAAGCCCTCGCGATCGAGAAAAGACTCTACGGCGCGAATGACCTGCGCATCTCCACCAGCCTGAACGCCTTGGGCTGGTTGCATCTGCGACAGGGCGACTGGGCAGCGGCCGAGCCGCTCTTGCGCCAGTCCATCGGGCTGTTGCGTCAGGCCTACGGGCCGGATCACGCCTACCTGAGCATGCCCCTGGCCAATCTGGCGATGGCGCTGATGCGCGCCGACCGCCACGAGGAGGCCCTCCCGTTCGCACAGGAGTCCGCGCGTCTGGCCGCGCTGCACCACGGCGAGGTCAGCGACGAGGCCGCCGCCCGTGTCGGGGTGTGGGCCACGATCCTGCAGCAAAGCGGTCGCCTTGAGGAGGCGGAAGACCGCTTCCGTGAGGCCGTCCGCACGGCCCGCGCGCGGGCGCAGCAGCTCGCGCGCGAGGGGTCGCTGCCCCTGGCCACGGCCCTGAGCAACCTCGGTCTGTTTCTGTACGAATGCGGACGCCCGGAGGAAGCGGTGCAGCCCCTGCGGCAGGCCCTGGCGCTGCAGGCGCAGATCAACGGAGAAGACTCGCGGCCCTGGGCGATCCCGGCGTTCAATCTCGCGGCGGTGCTCAAGTCCTTCGAGGCGTTCCACGCCGAGGGACAGGCGCTGGCCGAACGGGCGCAGGCGGTGCTGGACCTGGGCTGAAGCGCCACGCGCAGCGCCGCGCTCGGGGCGCCGCCGGCGCCTTGGCCTTTACTTCCCGATGCAGAACTTCGAGAAGATCACGCCCAGCAGGTCGTCGGCGGTGAACTCGCCGGTGATCTCGTTGAGCGCGTTCTGACCCAGACGCAGTTCCTCGGCCAGCAGGTCCAGGGCGAGGGCCTGAGGCGCCAGGCATTCATGGGCCGCCACCAGGTGCTGCTCGACGCGGCGTAGCGCCTGCACGTGGCGCTCGCGGGCCAGCCATACGCCTTCGGCGGCCGACTGCCAGCCTGCCACCTCCAGCAGGGTGTGACGCAGGGCCTGCAGGCCCTGGCCAGTGCGCGCAGACAGCACGATCCCGCCCGAGGGCACAGGGCCGGTGTGGGCGTCGGCCTTGTTCCAGACCTCGATCACCGGCACGTGCTGCGGGCAGTGGTCGGCCAGCTGCCGGCGGATCTGCGTGTCGCCGGCCTGGTAGTCGGGGGTCTCGCGCCGGACAAGGTCGTGCAGAAACACGATGGCATCGGCCTGCGCGATCTGGGCCCAGGCGCGCTCGATGCCGATTTTTTCGACCGGGTCGTCGCTTTCGCGCAGGCCCGCGGTGTCGATCACGTGCACCGGCACGCCTTCGATCTGGATCGCCTGGCTCACCACGTCGCGCGTGGTGCCGGCGATCGGGGTGACGATGGCCAGCTCGGCGCCCGCGAGCGCATTGAGCAGCGAGCTCTTGCCGGCATTGGGTTGGCCCGCGATGACGACACGGATGCCTTCGCGCAGCAGCGCGCCCTGGCGCGTGCGCTGCAGGACCACGGCCAGCTGCGCGCGCAGGCGATCGAGCTGGCCCTGGGCATCGGTCTGCTGCAGGAAATCGATCTCTTCTTCGGGAAAGTCCAGGGTGGCCTCGACCCCCATGCGCAGGTGGATCAGTGCGTCGCGCAGTGTGTGGATCTCGCGCGAGAACTCGCCGGCCAGTGAGCGGCTGGCACTGCGCGCGGCCGCTTCGGTGCTGGCGTCGATCAGGTCGGCGATGGCCTCGGCCTGCGCCAGGTCGATCTTGTCGTTCAGGAAGGCGCGCTGCGTGAACTCGCCGGGCTGGGCCACGCGCAGGCCGGGCAGGCGCGGCTGGCCGGTGGTGGGATCAGTCTCGGCCGCGGCTTCGAGGCAGCGCGCGAGCAGCAGCTGCAGCACCACCGGGCCGCCGTGGGCCTGCAGCTCCAGGACGTCTTCGCCGGTGTACGAATGCGGGGCGGGGAAGAACAGCGCCAGGCCCTGGTCGATGGCGCTGCCATCCGCCGCACGAAAGGGCAGGTAGGTCGCCTCACGCGGGCGCAGGGCACGGCCGCACAGTGCCTGGGCCAGCGGCGCGAGCCCCACGCCCGAGACGCGCACGATGCCCACACCGCCGCGCCCGGGGGCGGTGGCGATGGCGGCGATGGGTTGGTGGCGCGCGGCGAGCATGTGTGAGGGGCCAAGTGGAAAGGGCCGCGAAGCGGCCCTTTTTGCTTTACTTGAATTTCGGCAAGTTGAACTCGGGGGGTACGCCCATGCGCGTATTGATCAACCACTGCTGCGCGATCGACAGCACGTTGTTGGTGATCCAGTACAGCACCAGGCCAGCGGGGAAGAAAAAGAACATGACCGAGAAGACCAGCGGCATGTACCACATCAGCTTGGCCTGCATGGGGTCCGGCGGTACCGGGTTGAGCGCCGTCTGCAGCATGGTGGTCAGGGTCATCACGATGGGCAGGATGTAGTAGGGGT
>CAZUKC010000074.1:0-7933 GCA_964620375.1 uncultured Ramlibacter sp.
CACCTCATCGCGCTTTTTCATGGCACCGCCACGGCCTTCCGTAGCTTCCATCAATTCATTGGCCAGACGCAAGGACATGGACTTTTCACCGCGCTTCTTGGACGCCTCCTTGATCCAGCGCATGGACAGGGCCAGGCGACGGATGGGGCGGACCTCAACGGGCACCTGGTAGTTGGCGCCACCGACGCGCCGGGACTTGACCTCGACCATCGGCTTGACGTTATTGATGGCGATGGTGAACGCCTCGAGCGGGTCTTTTCCGGGGTTCTTCTTCTCAATGAAATCGAGCGCACCGTAGACGATGCGCTCAGCGACCGCCTTCTTGCCGCCTTGCATGATGACGTTCATGAATTTAGCGAGCTCGACATTGCCGAATTTTGGATCCGGCAGGATTTCACGTTTGGGGACTTCGCGACGACGTGGCATTTGATTTCCTCTTTGCTTCAGTTGGCACCGCCTGGGGCGATGCCGCGAGGGCCATGGAGCCCTCACTTACTCGACCGGCACCCGTAGCGGGCGCTTGGGTCACTACGCTCTTGCAGCCGGCCAAGGCCTCAAAAGCACCGATGGACGGCCCGACCGATCGGGACGCCCGTGAACTGTTCAGCTATTACTTGGCCTTGGGCTTCTTGGCGCCGTACTTCGAGCGCGCCTGCTTGCGATCCTTCACCCCTTGCAGGTCCAGCGAGCCGCGCACGATGTGGTAGCGCACACCGGGCAGATCCTTGACGCGGCCGCCGCGCACGAGCACCACCGAGTGCTCCTGCAGGTTGTGGCCCTCGCCGCCGATGTAGGAGATGACCTCAAAGCCGTTGGTCAGGCGCACCTTGGCGACCTTGCGAAGCGCGGAGTTCGGCTTCTTGGGGGTCGTGGTGTACACGCGGGTACACACGCCGCGGCGCTGCGGGCTGTTTTGCATCGCGGGGCTCTTGGATTTGGTCTTTTCGACCTCCCGCCCGTGACGCACGAGTTGGTTGATGGTTGGCATTCAACGTCCCTAAACGTTTTGGATAAGCGACAAAAACTCTCCCGCCCCAATAGCGGGAAAGCCCTCCAGTATAGCCCGATGTGACTGGCTGGCCAAGCCGCTGGCGCACTGGCGCGGGAAAAGAGGCCGAAAGGCTTACCGGATCCAGAGCCGGATGGCGTCCCAGGCCCGGCCCATGACGCCGGCCTGGGGCACCGGCTCGAGCACCACCAGGGGCTGGTCCAGCAGGGGCTGGTCCCCCAGGCTGACCTTAAGGGTGGCGATGGCCTGACCCTTGGCCAGCGGCGCGACCAGGGGATCGGGGCGGGCGACGTGGGTCTTGATGCGGCTGGCCGAGCCGGCGGGCACGGCCACCAGGATGGCCCGGGGCTGCCCGATTTTGGCGCGGGGCTGGGCGCCTTTCCAGACCTCGGGGCTGACCACAGCCTGGTTGGCCTCGAACAGCTTGACCACCTCGAAGGCGGTGTAGCCCCAGTTCAGGAGTTTCTGGGATTCGTTGGCACGGGCGTTCTCGTTGGCCGCGCCCAGCACGATGGACAGCATGCGGCGGCTGCCGACGTTCGGGAAGTCACGCTTGGCCGTCGCGACCAGGCAGTAGCCGGCGGCCTCGGTGTGTCCGGTCTTGAGGCCGTCGACCGACGGATCGCGCAGCAGCAGCAGGTTGCGGTTGGTGTCGTTGGCCGCCGGCGTGCCCGGGTAACGGTATTTCTTGATCGCGTAGTAGCGGAGGAACTCGGGGAAGTCCTGCATCAGGCGGGTCGCCAGGATGCTCAGGTCGCGGGCGGTGGTGAGGTGGCCGGGGGCGGTCAGGCCCTCGGGGTTGGCGTAGCGGGTGGACTTCATGCCCAGGGCGCGGGCCTGGTCGTTCATGAGCTGCACGAAGCGCTCGACGCTGCCACCCACGCCCTCGGCCAGGGCCACGGTGGCATCGTTGCCAGACTGCACGATCATGCCCTTGATCAGGTCTTCGACACTCACCTGCATTTTGGGGTCGATGAACATGCGCGAGCCGGGCATCTTCCAGGCGCGCTCGCTCACGGGCAGCCGCTGGGTGAGGGCGACCTTTCGGGACTTGATCGCGTCGAACACCAGGTAGGCGGTCATGAGCTTGGTGAGCGACGCGGGCTCCACAGGGGTGTCGATGTCCTTGCCGGCCAGGACCTGGTTGGCGGTGATGTCCACCAGCAGGTAGCTGCGGGCCGCGATCTCCAGCGGTGGCAGGGCCTGCGCCGGAGCGGCGGTCGCGGAGGCCGCAGGCGCGGGCAAGGGTGCAGGCGCCTGGGCCTGGGCCGCCAGGCAGGACAGGGCGAGGAGGGACGCGGCCACGGACCGCAGGGCTCGATGCATCACGGACAACCCCAAGGCAATCAGGACAGGTGGCGGACCACCAGGCTCTTCAAGAGTGGCAATTGTCCGTGAAAGAAGTGCCCACCTCCGGGAATCACGGTGACAGGCAGTGTCTGCGGCCGGGCCCAGTCCATGACGGCGGACAGGGGCACGGTGTCGTCGGCCTCGCCATGCACGACCAGGGTGCGCTCGTGGCACTCGGGAGGCAGGGCCGCGACGTTGAAGCGGGAGGCGGCCGTTCCCACCAGCACCAGGCGCTCGAAGGGCCGCACCGGCCACAGCGAGGCGGCCACCTGGGTGGCGACGAAGGCGCCGAAGGAGAAGCCCGCCAGGGCCAGCGGGCCCTCGGGGGCCGCCTGCGCGATGAGGGCCTGCATATCGCGCGCCTCGCCCGCGCCGTCGTCGTGCGCGCCCTGGCTGGCGCCCACGCCCCGGAAATTGAAACGCAGCGCCGTCCAGCCGCACTGCACGAAGGCGCGGGCCAGGGTCTGGACGACCTTGTTGTCCATGGTGCCGCCAAACAGCGGGTGGGGATGCGCGATCACCGCCGTGCCGCGGGGCGTGACGCCGGCGGGAGGCGCGTCGCGCAGGGCCTCGATCACGCCCGCCTCGCCGGCGAACTGCAGCCGCTCGGTCTGGGCGTTCATGGGCTCAGCGCCCCAGGTCGGGCGGTGTGAGGAGGCGCTCGACGACCTGGCCGTTCTTCAGGTGGGACTCGACGATCTCGTCGATGTCGCTGGCGTCGACGTAGGAGTACCAGACGCCCTCGGGATAGACCACGGCCACCGGTCCGGCGGCGCAGCGGTCGAGGCAACCGGCCTTGTTCACGCGCACCTGGCCGGGACCGGCCAGACCCAGGGCCTTGACCTGCGACTTGCAGCGGTCGAAAGCGGCCTGCGCCTGGTGCTGCGCGCAGCACGCTTCGCCGTTGGCGCGCTGGTTCAGGCAGAAAAAGATGTGACGCTGGAAGTACGGAGCGGAGGCGGGCTGCGGCATGCGCGGATTCTAGGTGGCCTGCGGCCGGCCACGGGACACGCGCAGCCAGGCGTAGACCACCACCGCGTAGGGCCACAGCCACCCGAGCCACTGCGCGAGGCCGTTGAAGCGAATGAAGCGGCCCTGCTCCCAGGCCTGCAGGTTGTGCGCGAAATAGGCGCTGGCCGGCGCCGGATTGAGCAGACTCAGGTGCACCACGACGGCGAGCATGGTCAGCGAAATGCAGGCGTGGCGCGGCAGCGTCGTGAGGGCCAGGGCCAGGAGGAGCCCGCCGGTCAGGCCCAGTCGCACCGGCAGGCTCAACCAGGCCCAGGCGTGGGCCGGCCCCCAGCTCAGGGCGGTCGACAGCGCCGTGGCGCCGATGCCCAGGGCCACAAGCACGAAGGCCAGAACCAGACGCCGGCCGACTGCGGGCACGACCGAGAACGCGAGCAGACAGGGCACCACCGCACCCAGGGCCACACTCAGGAGCTCAGCACCGGGCGCCAGGGGCTGCAGTTCGATGTGGCGACCCGGCAGCCATTCGAGAAAAGGCGTGCCCTCCAGCCACTCGGCCAGCGCGCCCACAAGTCGCTCCATCACCTGGCCCAGCCCGAGCGGCACGGCGGCGGGAAACAGCAAGGCAAAGGGCCACAGCGCCAGCAGCACCAGCGCGCCGCGCGCTTCCGGCACGAACCAGCGCTGGCGAAAGCGGGTCCAGCGCGCGATCGCACCGCCCCACTCCAGGCCCGCGGCGAGCAGGGCGCCTCCCAGGGCGCCCAAGACGTTCAGACCGAAGTCGACATTGGACGGCACGCGCGAGGGCAGATAGGTCTGCAGCGCCTCCATCGTGAAGGCCAGGACCGCAGAGGCCAGCGTCGCCCCGCCCAGCGCCAGAGCGGGCGCGCGCGGGTGGTCGCCCCGCCGCCGCAAGATGGCCAGCGCCATGAGGAAGCCCAGGGGCGCATAACCGGCGATGTTGGCCAGAACGTCAAAGCCGGTCCAGTAACGGGGCCAGGGGCTCCAGAGAAAGGCCCACGGGGCGATGCCCTGGACGCGCCAGCCTTCAAAGGGGTAGAGACTGGCGTACGCGATCAGCGCCACATAGGCCTGCGCCAGAGGCCAGGCCGAGGTCTTGTGGGCGGACATGGGGGGCGAGCGTCAGAAGGGCTTGACCACCACCAGCACGACGGCCGCCACCATCATCAGCACGGGTGCTTCGTTGAACCAGCGAAACCAGACATGACTGCGCTGCTCCTGGCCGGCCTCGAACCGGCGCAGCATGCGCGCGCAGACATGGTGATAACCCACGGTGAGGAGGACCACGACCAGCTTGGCGTGCATCCATCCGCTGCCCGCGCCGATGCCGTGGACGAGCCACAGCCACAGCCCCAGCCCCACGGCGGGCACGGACAGCAGCGTGGTGAAGCGCAGCAGCTTGCGCGCCATCAGCAGCAGGCGATCTCGCTCGGGAGAGGGCCCCGCAGGCACCATCGCGAGGTTCACGAAGATGCGGGGCAGGTAGAACAGGCCCGCGAACCAGCTGGCCACGAAGACGATGTGAAAGGCTTTGACCCACAGCATGGCGCCCAGTGTAGTGACCCGCCCAGGCGGCCCGCCAAAAAAAACCCCGGCCATCGGGCCGGGGGCACAAGCCTTTTTGCTGTCACACATCAAGGCACCCGCTCAGGGAGGAAAAGCGGGGAGCCGCAAGCGGCCCGCGATCAATTTAGCAAAGGGGTAGGGGTGATTCAAGCTTCGTGGCAGGGATTTACCCGCAGAAGGAACCTGAAAAGAGTCCTTTTGGGTTCGTTGTGGATGCGGCGCGTGCGCCTTGGGTCGGCCTGCGCGCGATCGGGCACAATTTTCCGCATGACCCTGCACGCACCCTACCCCCAAGGCCGTCCCCGCCGCTTGCGTCGCGACGACTTCACCCGCAACCTGGTGCGCGAGCATCACCTGCGCACCCACGACCTGATCTACCCGGTCTTCGTGCAGGAGGGCAGCAAGCGCCGCGATGCAGTCGCCTCCATGCCCGGCGTCGAGCGCCTGAGCCTGGACCTGCTGCTGCCGGTGGCGCAGGAGTGCGTGGACCTGGGCATTCCGGTGATGGCGCTGTTCCCGGTGATCGACCCCGCGCTCAAGACGCCCGACGGTCGCGAGGCCTTCAACCCCGAGGGCCTGGTGCCGCGCGTGGTGGGTGAACTGAAGAAGCGCTTTCCCGGGCTGGGCGTGATGACCGACGTGGCCCTGGATCCCTACACCAGCCACGGCCAGGACGGCCTGCTTGACGACACCGGCTACATCCTGAACGACGAGACGGTGGCCGTGCTCACACGCCAGGCGCTGGCACAGGCTGCGGCCGGCGTGGACATCGTGGCGCCTAGCGACATGATGGACGGACGCATCGGCTCAATCCGCCAGGCGCTGGAGCGAGACGGTCACATCCACACGCGCATCATGGCCTACAGCGCGAAGTACGCCAGCGCCTTCTACGGACCCTTCCGCGACGCGGTGGGCTCGGCGGGCAACCTGGGCAAGAGCAACAAGAAGGTCTATCAGATGGACCCGGCCAACACCGACGAAGCCCTGCGCGAAGTGGCGATGGATATCGCCGAGGGGGCCGACATGGTGATGGTCAAGCCCGGCATGCCCTACCTGGACATCGTGCGCCGCGTGAAGGACGAGTTCCGCATGCCCACCTTCGCCTACCAGGTCTCAGGCGAGTACGCGATGCTCAAGGCCGCCGCCCAGAACGGCTGGCTGGACCACGACGCGGTGATGATGGAGAGCCTGCTGGCCTTCAAGCGCGCCGGGGCCGACGGCATCCTGACCTACTTCGCGCGGGATGCCGCGCGCCTGCTGCGCGCCTGAGCGCGGGCAGCGACCCTGATCCGTCCGACGCGACGCCGATGCAGATCGTCGAGTTCACCGAGGGCACGCTGCGCTTCCTCGACAACCCGCCGGCGCAGGCGCCGGCCTCGGGCTTCGTCTGGATCAGCCTGGCGCGCGACCAGCTGCAGGCGCAGCTCGCGCGCGTGCAGGAAGCGGCGCAGGCCCTGGGCGGTTCACCGCTGCTGGACCTGCACGTGAAGGACCTGGACAACCCGCTGCATCCTTCACGCTACGACTACACCTCGGTCTATGACGTCGTGATCTTCCGGCGTCTGTCCACACCGGCCGAAGTGGACGCGGAGATCGGCCCGGCGCCCGCCCCTGCGCGCAGGGGCACGCCCAACGCCCTGGCCGGGTTCCGCCGCATCCGCACCCAGGCCCTGGGGTTTGCGGTGTTCGACCGGTTACTGGTCACCGTGCACCCCGCGGACTGTCCGCTCACCCGCGCGCTGGTGGAACGCTATGCCCAGGACGCGATGCAAAGCGGCACCCGCAGCCGCCTGCCCACCGGCCCCGCCGACCTGATGCTGCGCATGATCGACGCCGTGGTGGACGGCTACTTGGACCTGCGCCGACAACTCGCCCACGAGCTGACCACCTGGCAGGCAGGACTGCTGCGGCCCGGGACCCGCGACGCCGACTGGAGCGCGGTGATGGTGGCGCGTTCGCAGATCCACGTGCTGGAGGACCTGTGCGAGGAACAGGCCGACGCGCTGCAGGGATGGCGCGAGACCGTGCTGGACCCTTCAGCACCGGCACTGTCTCAGGCCGCGCGCGACGCGCTGGTGGCGCGCGCGAACGACGTGATCGAACACATCGAACGGGTCATGAGCCAGGCACGCCGCATGGAGCAGGGCGCCGAAGCCGCGGTGCAGATCCACTTCTCGGCGCAGAGCCATCGCACGAATGCGGTGATGCGCACGCTCACCGCGTTGACGGCCATCTTCCTGCCCCTGAACCTGGTGACAGGCATCTTCGGCATGAACTTCGAAGGGATGCCGCTGCTGCACGAGGCCCTGGGCTTCTGGATCACGATGGGCGCCATGGCCGCTCTGGCCGGCGCGATGGCGCTGGTGTTCTGGCGCAAGCGCTACCTGGCGCGCAGCGGGCGCTAGGTCGCTGGATTCTCAGCCCAGGTGCTGCGCAAAAAACGCCAGCGTGCGCGCACGCGCCAGGCTGGCGGCCGCCGCATCGTAGGAGCCGCGCTGGTCGCAGTTGAAACCGTGGTCGGCAGCGTACACATGCACCTGTACCGCGGGATGAGCCTTTTGTAGGGCCTGCACGCCGTCCAGGGGAATCCAGTGGTCACGCTCGCCGAAGTGCGCGAGCACCGGCACGCGGGGCGTGCGCGCGATCTCTTCGGGCGTGGTGGTGCCGCCGCCGTAGTACGGCACCGCCGCCGACAGCCCCTTCAGGAGGCAGGCCGCACGCCAGGTCAGAAGACCGCCCCAGCAATAGCCGACGATGCCCACCTTGCCCGCCTGCGCAGCGTGGTCGATCGCGGCCTGGATATCGGACAGCACGCCCGGGGCGGGCAGGGCCTCGACCTGCCCCTTCAGCGCGATGCCGGCGCTCATGTCGTCAGGGCTGTAGCCCAGTTCGACACCCGCCTTCACGCGGTGGAAGGTGGAGGGCGCCACCGCGAGGTAACCCTCCTTCGCGTAGCCGTCGGCGACATCGCGGATGTGGGAGTTGACGCCGAAGATCTCCTGCAGGACCACGACGCCG
>CAZUKC010000075.1:0-7866 GCA_964620375.1 uncultured Ramlibacter sp.
AGGTGTCGCCGTTGGTGGAGAGCACCTCGAACTGCTTTTCGCCGTCGACGTCGGCAATCTCGATGATGGACACGTCGAAGGTGCCACCGCCCAGGTCATAGACCGCGATCTTGCGGTCGCCCTTGTCCTGCTTGTCCAGCCCGAAGGCGAGGGCTGCGGCAGTGGGCTCGTTGATGATGCGCTTGACTTCCAGGCCGGCGATGCGGCCAGCGTCCTTGGTGGCCTGGCGCTGGGCGTCGTTGAAATAGGCCGGCACGGTGATCACGGCCTCGGTGACGGGTTCGCCCAGGTAGTCCTCGGCGGTTTTTTTCATCTTGCGCAGCACCTCGGCGCTGATCTGGGGGGGCGCCAGCTTCTTGCCCCGTACGCCGACCCAGGCGTCACCGTTGTCGGCCTGGGTGATCTCATAGGGCATGAGGTGGATGTCTTTCTGGACTTCCTTTTCCTCGAACTTGCGGCCGATCAGGCGCTTGACCGCGTACAGGGTGTTCTTGGGGTTGGTGACCGCCTGGCGCTTGGCCGAGGCGCCCACGAGGATCTCACCGTCCTCCTGGTAGGCCACGATGGAGGGGGTGGTACGGGCGCCTTCGCTGTTCTCGATGACCTTGGGGGTGTTGCCCTCCATGACCGAGACGCACGAGTTGGTCGTGCCCAGGTCGATACCGATGATCTTGCCCATGTCTGTTCTCCTGTTGGGGGTGGCCGTGCGGCCGATTCAGTGATCTTGGAAGCTAGTTGCGGCCCGCCAGGTCGGTTTCAAGCCTGATAGGGGCCGCCGTGGGATGTCAGGCGCGCGTTACTGGGGGGCTACGACGGTCACCAGGGCCGGGCGCAGCACCCGGTCGGCGATCGAGTAACCCTTTTGCAGCACTGTCACCACGGTGTTGGGCTCCTGCTGGCTGCCCTCGGGGCGGGGTACCACAGAGATGGCTTGGTGCTGGTGTGGGTCGAAGCGGGTGCCGGCGGTCGGCGCGATCTCCAGGACCTTGTTTCGCTCGAGCGCGGATTTCAGCTGGCGCAAGGTGGCCTGCGCGCCTTCGCGGATCTGTTCCGGGGAGGCGTCCTGGATCGCCAGGCCGGCTTCCAGACTGTCGGCCACAGGCAGCAGGCTTTCGGCAAAGCTCTCCACGGCGAATTTGCGGGCCTTGGAGATTTCTTCCTCCGCCCGGCGGCGGGTGTTCTGCATGTCCGCCTGGGCGCGCAGATACTGCTCGGCCAGCTCGGCATTCTTGGCCTGGAGCTCGGCCAGCTGGGCCTGCAGTTCGGTGCCGGGGTCGGCCGGCGTGTCGGTGCCCGCGGGGGCGGAGGCCGCCTCGGGTGCGGCGATCGGGTCGTGAGGGGTGTCGGACATGGTCGGTTCGCAGCTACGGTGCCTGCGGCAGGCACCCGAAAGTATCTGTTGGTGGAAATGGGGCCGCCCAGACAGATTTCAAGACCAGGGTCCGCAGCACCGGCCCGGGGGCCGCGGTGGGGCAGGGGGTCGGCCGGCGGCGGACCGGCCGCAGGCTCAGTCGGTCCCGAGCAGCTCGACGTCGAACTTCAGTGTGGCGTTCGGGGGGATCACGCCTCCCGCGCCGCGGGCGCCGTAGCCCAGTTCGGGCGGGATGATCAGGGTGCGCTTGCCGCCCACCTTCATGCCGGCCACGCCTTCGTCCCAGCCGCGAATCACCATGCCCGCGCCCAGCGAAAACTCGAAGGGGTCGTTGCGGTCCAGGCTGGAGTCGAACTTGGCACCTTGCTGGCCGTCGTTGAACAGCCAGCCGGTGTAGTGCACCTGCACGTACTGGCCAGGCTGGGCCTCGGCGCCGTCGCCGGTGACGGTGTCTTCAAACTGGAGGCCAGAGGGGGTCTTGTTCATGTCGTGATTCCTTGGGGAGGGCGCGCAAGTGTATCCAGAAGCTACCGCTTGCGAGCCTGGCCCAGCGACCAGCGCGCCGCAAACGCTGGCAGGTCGCCAATGCGACGAAGCAGCTCGACGCCCAGGGGCGTGAGGCCATAGCCCCCAGCCCCGTGCGCCAGAAGGCCAGCCTCGCGCAGCGCCTTCAGGCGCGCGTTGAGCGTGTTGGGCGTCACGCCACCGACGCTGTCCTGTAGCAGCCGGAACGTCTGCGGGTGGCCGTCACGCAGGGCCCAAAGGATACGCAGCGCGTAGCGCGCCTCAAGCAAGGCAAGCAACTGGCCGACTGCAGCGTGTTCCTTGGGGCTCATGAAGCGGGTACCGGTGGAGTGTGAAGCGGTGAACGGGCGTTCGTGGCGCCAGCGTATTCGCTACACAAATGATAGCAATGTGAAAAGCGACGCAGGCGTGCGTTCACTCGTTGTGTCGACGAATCTCGGCTACACAAGATTTTTCAATTTCGCTTCACTCTGAGCCTTTCGCATTGACGAGCGCTCACCTACAGTGAACGCAGTCGCAGGCCGACGCGGGCCGCACGGCGACCGCAGTCTGCTGCCTAGGAGACCGAGACGCATGACGACGGCCGTTGACGTGTGCGTGGTCGGCCATGCAGGCAAGGAGGTTTCATGGACGTGATTCGCAATTTCCTCTCGCGCTACGAGCAGACCCGCGAGGAGGAAATGTCGCTCGAGGACTACCTCGAGCTGTGCCGGCGGGATCCGCTGGTGTATGCCACCGCCGCCGAACGGATGCTGGCGGCCATCGGCGAACCCGAGATCATCGACACCCGACACGACCCGCGGCTGTCTCGGATCTTCGGCAACAAGGTGGTTCGGATCTATCCCGCCTTCCGGGACTTCTACGGCCTAGAGGAGCCCATCGAGCAGGTCGTCGCCTGCTTTCGCCACGCGGCGCAGGGACTCGAGGAGCGAAAGCAGATCTTGTACCTGCTCGGGCCAGTGGGGGGAGGCAAGTCGTCGATCGCGGAGCGCCTGAAGTCACTGATGGAGCAGATCCCCTTCTACGCCCTGCGGGGTTCGCCGGTGAACGAATCGCCGCTGGGCCTGTTCAACAACGCCGAAGACGCACCCCTGATGCAGCAGCAGTACGGCATCGCACCACGCTACCTGCAGCGGATCATGTCGCCCTGGGCGGTCAAGCGCCTGGAGGAATTCGGCGGTGACATCCGCAAGTTTCGGGTGGTCAAGCGCTACCCCAGCATCCTCAAGCAGGTGGCGATCGCCAAGACCGAGCCAGGCGACGAGAACAATCAGGACATCTCTTCGCTTGTGGGCAAGATCGATATCCGCAAGCTCGAGTCCTATGCCCAGGACGATCCCGACGCCTACAGCTACTCCGGCGGGCTGTGCCTGGCCAATCAAGGGCTGCTGGAGTTCGTGGAGATGTTCAAGGCGCCGATCAAGGTGCTGCACCCGCTGCTCACGGCCACCCAGGAGGGCAACTTCAAGGGCACCGAGGGCTTCGGGGCGATTCCCTTCGACGGGATCGTGATGGCCCACTCGAATGAGAGCGAATGGAAAGCCTTCAGGAACAACAAGAACAACGAGGCCTTTCTAGACCGCATCTACATCGTGAAGGTGCCGTACTGCCTGCGCGTGACGGAGGAGGTGAAGATCTACGAGAAGCTGCTTCGTAACTCGTCACTGAAGGACGCGGTGTGCGCCCCGGGCACGCTACGCATGATGGCGCAGTTTGCAGTGCTCACACGCCTGAAGGAGCCGGAAAACTCCAGCATCTTTTCCAAGATGCAGATCTACGACGGCGAAAACCTGAAGGACACCGACCCCAAGGCCAAGAGCTACCAGGAGTACCGCGACTATGCGGGGGTGGACGAAGGCATGACCGGCATCTCGACGCGTTTCGCGTTCAAGATCCTCTCGAAGGTCTTCAATTTCGATTCCAACGAGATTGCCGCGAACCCGGTACACCTGATGTACGTGCTGGAGCAGCAGATCGAGCGCGAGCAGTTTGCGCCCGAGACCGAACAAAAGTACATCGCCTACATCAAGGAGCACCTGTCGGCCCGCTACGCCGAGTTCATTGGCAAGGAGATCCAGACGGCGTACCTGGAGTCGTATTCCGAGTACGGGCAGAACATCTTCGACCGCTACGTGACGTATGCGGATTTCTGGATTCAGGATCAGGAGTATCGAGATACGGACACCGGCGAGATCTTCGACCGGGCAGCGCTGAACGCCGAACTGGAAAAAATCGAGAAGCCCGCCGGCCTGTCCAACCCCAAGGACTTTCGCAACGAGATCGTCAACTTCGTGCTGCGTGCCCGTGCCCACAACGCAGGCAAGAACCCGCTGTGGACCCGGTACGAGAAGCTGCGCACCGTGATCGAGAAAAAGATGTTCTCGAATACCGAGGACCTGCTGCCCGTGATCAGCTTCAACGCCAAGGCCAGCGCCGATGAACAGAAGAAGCACGAGGACTTCGTCAACCGGATGGTCGAGAAGGGCTATACCCACCGGCAGGTACGGCTGCTTTGCGAGTGGTACCTGAGGGTTCGCAAGAGTTCGTGATGCACCCGATCATCGATCGCCGGCTGGCAGGCAGGAACAAGTCCATCGGCAACCGCGAGCGTTTCCTGCGGCGGTACCGGCAGCAGATACGCGATGCGGTACGCAAGGCGGTGGGTGACCGTAGCTTGCACAACATCCAGGAGGGTGCCGACATCACGCTACCCCGGCGGGACGTGTCGGAGCCGGTATTTCGGCATGGGCCTGGCGGCCGGCACGAGAGGGTCCACCCGGGCAACCAGGAGTATGTGAGCGGTGACCGCATCGCTCGGCCCCCAGGCGGTGGGGGTGGGAGTGGTCAGGGCGAGGCGACGCCCGACGGTGGTGGCGAGGACGACTTCACCTTCCGCATCACGCGGGAGGAGTTCATGAACTATTTCTTCGATGACCTCGAGCTGCCACGGCTCATACGCACGCACCTGCTGGCCGACGCGCCGCAGTGGATGTCGCGCCGCGCCGGTTTTGTCTCGGAGGGCAACCCGACCAGCCTGCATGTGGTGCGTTCCATGCGCGTGGCGCTGGGCCGACGGATCGCCATGGGGGCCTCACTGCGCCGCGACCTGCAGGCTGCCGAGGACCTACTGGCCTGGCTGGAATCCCGGCGTGATTCGCCCGAGAGCGAGCTGACCCGTCTGCGCTGCGAGATCGCAGCCCTGCGCCATCGGCTGGCGCACGTACCGTTTCTGGACCCCTTCGACTTGCGGTATCGCCACCGTGTGCGCGAGCCAGTTCCGAGCAGCAAGGCAGTGATGTTCTGCCTCATGGACGTTTCGGGCTCGATGGACGAGGCGCGCAAGGATCTGGCCAAGCGCTTCTTCATCCTGCTGTATCTCTTTCTCTCGAGGCACTACCAGCAGACCGACGTGGTCTTCATCCGACACCATACCCAAGCCGCTGAAGTGCCCGAGGACGAGTTTTTCCATGCCACCGAGAGCGGCGGTACCGTGGTGTCCAGCGCCCTGACGCTGATGCACGAGATCATTCGGGACCGCTACGCGGGACAGGGCTGGAGCATTTACGGCGCGCAGGCGTCCGACGGCGACAACTGGCAGCAGGATTCAGTGAAGTGCCGCGAGCTGCTCGAGTCGCGACTGCTGCCCCTGGTGCGCTACTTTGCCTACGTGCAGGTGGCTGACGAAGACCAGAACCTTTGGGAGGAATACAGCCGGCTGCGACAGGTTTATCCCCACTTCGCGATGCAGAAGATCACCGCGGCGCCGCAGATCTTCCCGGTGTTTCGCGATCTGTTTCGCAGACATGTGGCAGGAGCCGCCGCATGATCGATCCCCCTACGAAACCGCCGCTTGGACCCCTGGCCGTTGGCGTGGGCGTGGCGCGTGGGCCTCAGCTTCCCAGTGGCTCGGACTGGTCCTTTGACCTGATCGAGACCTATTTCGAGGCCATCGCGGGTGTGGCCCGGGACTTCGGCTTGGACACCTACCCGGTGCAGCTGGAGGTGATTTCTGCGGAGCAGATGCTGGACGCCTATGCCTCGGTGGGCATGCCGGTGAACTACCGCCATTGGTCCTTTGGAAAACAGTTCATCGCCAGCGAGAAGCACTACCGCCGTGGCCACATGGGACTGGCCTACGAGATCGTCATCAACTCCGACCCCTGCATCGCCTACCTGATGGAGGAAAACACCCTGCCGATGCAGGCCCTGGTGATGGCCCATGCCTGTTTCGGGCACAACGCTTTCTTCAAGGGCAATTACCTGTTTCGGATGTGGACGGACGCGAGCTCGATCGTCGACTACCTGGTCTATGCCAAGGGCTACGTTGCCGAGTGTGAAGAGCGTCACGGCGTGGATGCGGTGGAGGAGGTGCTGGATGCCTGCCATGCCCTGATGCACTACGGTGTGGACCGGTACCGGCGGCCGCAGAAAATCTCGCTGCAGCAGGAGCAAGCGCGCCGCAAGGAGCGCGAAGCCTACCTGCAGCAGCAGGTCAACGACCTGTGGCGCACGCTGCCGCCGGTGCCGGACCGGCAGGCTCGCAAGGAAGCACGGCGCTTTCCTGAGGAGCCCCAGGAGAACCTGCTGTATTTCATCGAAAAGAATGCGCCGCTGCTAGAGCCCTGGCAGCGCGAGGTGGTGCGGATCGTGCGCAAGATCGCGCAGTACTTTTATCCGCAGCGCCAGACGCAGGTGATGAACGAGGGCTGGGCCACCTTCTGGCATTACACCTTGCTCAATACCCTGTACGAGCGGGGGCGGCTGGCTGATGGCTTCATGATGGAGTGCCTGGCCTCGCACACCAACGTGGTGTTTCAGCCGCCGGTGTCCGACCCGCGCTACACCGGGATCAATCCGTATGCGCTGGGTTTCTCGATGTTCAGCGACCTCAGGCGTATCTGCGAAGCGCCCACCGGCGAAGACCGGGAGTGGTTTCCCGGCATCGCCGGTTCCGACTGGCGATCCACCCTGGACCACGCCATGCGCCACTTCAAGGACGAGAGCTTCATCGGGCAGTACCTGTCGCCGCGCCTGATGCGCGAGCTGCGGCTGTTCGCCATCGTGGACGACGCCTCGCGCAGCGAGCTGGAGGTGTCGGCCATCCACGACGAATCGGGCTATCGGCGGGTGCGCGAGGTGCTGGCGCGCCAATACGACCTGAACTTCCGCGAGCCGGCGATCCAGGTCTGGAACGTGAACCTGCGGGGCGACCGGTCACTGACGCTGCGGCATCAGCGCCAGGACGACCGGCCGCTGGACGTCAGCGCCGAGGAAGTGATCAAGCACGTGGCCCGCCTGTGGGGCTTCAAGGTGCGCCTGGAGAGCGTGGATGCCCAGGCGCGGGTCGCACAGCACTGGGAGGTGGTCCCGGCGCCGGCGACCGCGGGCAACTGAGGTCAGGCCTCGCCCCAGACCTCGCGTGCGGTGTCGATCACCAGGCGCAGCTTGGTGCGCTGGTCTTCCACGGCGATGTTGTTGCCGTGGACCGTGCTGGAGAAACCGCACTGCGGCGACAGGGCCAGTTGCTCCATCGGCGCGTACTGGGCGGCTTCGTCGATGCGGCGCTTGAGGTCGTCCTTGCTTTCCAGCTGCCCGAACTTGGTGGTGACCAGGCCCAGCACCACGGTCTTGCCCTTGGGCAGGAAGCGCAGGGGGCGGAAGTCCCCCGAGCGGTCGTCGTCGTACTCGAGGAAGTAGGCGTCGATGTCCATTTCCTTCAGGAGGGCCTCGGCCACTGGTTCGTAGTTGCCAGCGGCGGCGTGGGTGCTCTTGAAGTTGCCGCGGCACAGGTGCATGGCCAGGGTCATACCGGCAGGCTTTTGCGCCACGACCTTGTTGACGAATTGGGCGTAGCGATGCGGCAGTTCGTTGGGGTCGTCACCACGCTGGCGCGCGGCTTCGCGCATCTTCTCGTCACACAGGTAGGCCAGGTTGGTGTCGTCCATCTGCACGTAGGTGCAGCCGGCGGC
>CAZUKC010000076.1:0-937 GCA_964620375.1 uncultured Ramlibacter sp.
TGGTGGAGTACGCCATCGTGGCGCGCCGGGATCACGGCATGAACCGCTTCGAGGCGCTGCTCGACGCCTGTCACAAGCGGGCGCGGCCGATCATCATGACCACCATCGCGATGGGCGCTGGCATGCTGCCGATTGCCATCGGCTGGGGGGCGGCCGATCCGAGTTTCCGTTCACCGATGGCGATCGCGGTGATCGGCGGCCTGATCACGTCTACGGTCTTGAGCCTGCTGGTGATCCCGGTGGTGTTCACCTACATCGATGACGTAGGACAGTGGTTCCAGCGCCGGCTGGGGCGCGGATAGGCCGCGCGCGCAGCGGGTCCGCTCAGACCGCCGCAGTGCGCGAGACCACGCCCTGCCCGATCGCCGCCGACACTTCCTTGCGATAACGATTGAGCTCCTGCACGCTCTGGAAGCTGCGTTCCAGCAACAGGCTCATGTTGTGCAGGATGCGGTCCACGACCTTGCCTTCCCACACCGCATCGAAGTGGATCTGCTTGTCCAGCCAGTGCTCCAGCCACTGCGGATCGGGTAGGCGGCTCTGGATGGTGTCGCGCGGGAACAGGTTCTTGTTCACGTGCAGATTGGTCGGGTGCAGGGCCTGGGCCGTGCGGCGCGCGCTGGCCATCAGCACGCCGATCTTGGCGAAGGCGGCCCGCGCCTCGTTGCCGCAGTTCTGGATGGCCCGCTTCATGTAGCGCAGGTAGGCGCCGCCATGGCGAGCCTCGTCCTGGCTCAGCGTGTTGTAGATGTGCTTGATCACCGGCTCGGTGTGCCACTGGCTCGCGCGGCGGTACCAGTGGTTCAGACGGATCTCGCCACAGAAATGCAGCATCAGCGTTTCCAGCGCTGGCGCCGGCTCGAATTCGAACCGCACCTCGTGCAGCTCCTGCTCGGTGGGCACCAGATCGGGACGGAAGCGCCGCAGGTACTCGATC
>CAZUKC010000076.1:947-7858 GCA_964620375.1 uncultured Ramlibacter sp.
CTCGAAGAACCACACGCTCATGAACGCCGAGAAGTCGGAGTCGTCGCGGTTGTCGCGCAGGAACATCTCGGTGGCCGGCAGCGCCGACCACTCGGTGATCGCGTTCATCTTGATGGTCTGCGCCTGCTCGTCAGACAGCTTGGCGGCGTCGAAGCTGGACCAGGGGATGTCCTTGTCCATGTCCCAGCGGACGGACTCGAGCTGTTTGAACAATTCGGGGTAAAGCATGTCGTTTTTCAAAGCCGACACAATTTTACGCACCCCCCGCCATGCCTTTTGGCGCGGCGTAGGGGCTTTTCCCCCCTCGGGCAGGGTGGTTTACGGGTGGGTCAGAATCCAGACTTGTCAGTTCAGCTCGGACCCTCTCCCCTACCCATGAAACACTTCCTGACCGCCTTGACGTTCCTGTGGGGCTTCATGGGGGCCGCCTCGGCCCAGCAGGCGCCCGCCTGCCCGGCGCTTCTGAACCACACCTTCCCCCGGCTGCAGGACGAAAAGCCCCAGTCTCTGTGCCAGTACAGCGGCAAGGTGCTGCTGGTCGTCAACACCGCCAGCTACTGCGGCTTCACCCCGCAGTACAAGGGGCTGGAGGAACTGCACAGCCGCTACAAGGACCGGGGCCTGGTCGTGCTGGGCTTCCCGTCCAACGACTTTGCCCAGGAAAAGGGCAGCAACAAGGACATCGCGGACTTCTGCGAGAACACCTTCGGGGTCAAGTTCCCCATGTTTGCCAAGTCTGCCGTGCGTGGCAGCGACGCCAACCCCCTGTTCCGACAGCTCTCGGCGGAGACCGGCCGCGCGCCCTTGTGGAACTTCCACAAATACCTGGTGGGCCGCGACGGGAAAGTAATCGCTAACTACACAAGCATGACGGGGCCCACGGACCGCGCCTTGGTGGCGGCCATCGAGCGGCAACTGGGCACGGGGGGCTTGCCGGCGAAAAACTGAGCGGTAATAATGCAGACTGGACAGTTCAAACCGCCCAACACGCATGTTCACCGCCGCTGACCTCGATGCAGTAACGCCTGAACGGCTGGGCTGGTCCACCGCTTATCGCTGCGAAGTCCGACGGGCGCAAGCCTGGCGGCAATCCTGGGACGGTTCTTCTCCTCCTCCCTCTCTCCCTTCTTCGTTTCGGGGCGCTTCGCAGCTCTTTTCTTGCTCTTGCCGTCCGTCGTGGGCGGACCTTCCGTGAAGGTCGCCGTCGTCGGCTCCGGCATCTCCGGCCTGGCAGCCTGCCACGCCCTGCGTGGGCAGGCCCACGTCACCCTGTTCGAATCCGGCGACTACTTCGGCGGTCACACCCACACGGTGGACGTCACGCTGCCCGACCCGCAGGGTCGTACGGTGACCCACGGCGTGGACACCGGCTTCCTGGTGTTCAACGAACGCACCTACCCGCAGCTGATCGCCCTGTTCGCGCAGCTGGGGATCCCCACCGCCACGTCCGACATGTCCTTCTCGGTGCAGGTGCCGCAGGCCCTGGGCCGGCACGCGCTGGAATGGAGCGGCACCAACCTGAACACCGTCTTCGCCCAGCGATCTAACCTGCTGCGCCCGCGCTTCTGGCGCATGCTGCGTGACCTGGTGCGTTTCAACACATTGGCCACCCGCCTGGCGCAATCCGGCGCCGATGCGGCGCTGATGCAGCCCCTGGGCGCCTTCCTGGACCGGCACGCCTTCTCGCGCGAGTTCCGCGAGTGGTACTTCCTGCCCATGCTCGGTTGCATCTGGAGCTGCCCCACCGACCAGATGCTGCAGTTCCCGGTCAGCACCATGATCCGCTTTTGCCACAACCACGGCCTCATCCAGGTCACCGACCGTCCGCAGTGGTGGACGGTGCAGGGCGGCGCGCGCCAGTACGTGCACAAGATCGTGGAGCGCGTGGACGAGGCCAGGCTGGCCACCCCGGTGCGCGCAGTGGTGCGCGCCGACGACGGGGTGCAGGTGCGCACCGACGCGGGCTGGGAACGCTTCGACCGCCTGGTCCTGGCCACGCACAGCGATCAGGCCCTGGCCCTGCTGGCCGATGCCTCGCCCCAGGAGCGCGAGCTGCTCGGCGCGATCCGCTACCAGCCCAATCGCGCGGTGCTGCACACCGACACCTCGGTGCTGCCGCAGCGGCGCAAAGCCTGGGCCGCCTGGAACTACGAGCGCGGCACTGACAGCGCCGAGGAAACCCGGGTGTGCCTGCACTACCTGCTCAATCAGCTGCAGCCCCTGCCCTGGACGCAGCCGGTGGTGGTCTCACTCAATCCGGTGCGCGCCATCGACCCGTCGCATGTGATGGGCGAATACGACTACGCGCATCCCGTCTTCGACCTGGCCGCCATCCGCGCGCAAACCCGCATGCACCAGGTGCAGGGCCAGCGCGGCACCTGGTTCGCCGGCGCCTGGATGGGGTATGGCTTCCACGAAGACGGCCTGAAGGCCGGCCTGGCCGCGGGCCGCGCGCTACTCGCTCACGCCCAAGGAGCGGCCGATGCAGCGCCCGTGCCGGCGCCTGCGGCCGAGGCGGTCACATGACTGCGCGCGCGCCCCATCCGCTGGCCGACGCACCCGCGCAGCCGCTGATCGGGTTCGGCCAGGTACGGCACACCCGCCTGCGGCCCGCGCGCAATGTCTTCGTCTATCCCAGCTACCTCCTGCTGCTGCCTGTACGCGCGATGCACCGCGCCGGCAGCGCCACGCTCGCCCACAACCGCTGGGGCGCGCTGAGTTTTCATGACCGCGACCACGGCGATGGCCGCGACAACGCGCTCGAATGGCTGGACGCCCTGCTGCGAAGCGAGGGCATCACCGACGCCAACGGCGAAGCCTGGCTGCACTGCTATCCGCGCGTGCTGGGCTTCACCTTCAAGCCGGTGAGCTTCTGGTACTGCCACCGGGTCGACGGCAGCCTGCGCGCCATCGTCGCAGAGGTGAACAACACCTTCGGCGAGCGTCACTGCTACCTGCTGGACGCACCCGCCTTCGGCGCAGAGTTACGTGCCGACAAGGTGTTTCATGTGTCGCCTTTTTGCACCCTGGCCGGCGGCTACCGCTTCCGCTTCATGGTCACGCCGGGCTGCGAGCGCACCGTGGTGCGCATCGACTACGACGACGCCGACGGTGCGCTGCTGCAAACCAGCGTAAGCGGCACGCTCGAACCTGTTACCGCTGCCTCCCTTCGCCGCGCGGTCTGGCATTACCCTGCGATGACCTTGGGCGTGATCGCCCGCATTCACTGGCAGGCGCTGCGCCTGTGGGTCAAGCGCGTGCGCTTCGTGCGCAAGCCCCAGCCCCCCGAACTCTTCGTCACTCGCTGACCTGCACTTCCGAACGACGGACATGAACACGCAGACGACTTCCCTCTCCGAGTTCGCGCTCCCCGCCGGCGCGCCGGCCGCCGCGCGCACCGCACTCTCGCTGCTGCAACGCCTCAAGCACGGAACCCTCACCGTGCAACTGCCCGATGGCAGCATGCGCCGCTTCGGTCACGGCCACGGTCCGCAAGCCGCACTTACGTTGCGTAACTGGAACGCCTGCGCCGCCGCCCTGAAATCGGGCGACATCGGTTTTGCCGAGACCTACATCGCCGGCGACTGGACCACGCCCCACCTGGCCGACCTGCTGCGCGTCTTCATCGTCAACCGCCGCGAGATCGAGGACGTGATCTACGGCACCTGGGCGGGGCGGCTACTGCACCGCCTGCGCCACCTCCTGAATCGCAACACCCGCGCCAACAGCCAGAAGAACATCCACGCGCACTACGACCTGGGCAACGCCTTCTACACGCTGTGGCTGGACGGCACGATGAACTATTCGTCGGCCTGGTTCGATGGCGACCGCTCGCAGCCCATGCAACAGGCGCAGCAGGCCAAGGTGCGCCGCGCGCTGCGTATGGCCGGCGTGCGCCGGGGCGACCGCGTGTTGGAGATCGGTTGCGGCTGGGGCGCGCTGGCCGAAGCTGCGGTCCGCGAGTTCCGCGCCGACCTGGTGGGCGTGACCCTGTCGACCGAGCAGCTGGTGCACGCGCAGACGCGTCTGGCGCCCTTCAACACCACCGCCGCCTCGGCCGAACTTCACCTGCAGGACTACCGCGACATCCGGGACGGCCCCTACGACGCGGTCTGCTCCATCGAGATGGTGGAGGCCGTGGGCCGTGAGTACTGGCCCGACTACTTTGGCGCGATCGCGCGACTGCTCAAGACGGGCGGCCGCGCCTGCATCCAGAGCATCGTGATCGACGACGCGCTGTGGGACCGCTACATCCGGTCCACCGACTTCATCCAACAGTACATCTTCCCGGGCGGCTGCCTGCCCTGCCCGCGCGAATTCCGCCGCGAGGCGCAGGCCGCCGGCCTGACCGTGGTGGACGAATTCGCCTTCGGGGGCGACTACGCCGAAACCTTGCGCCGCTGGCGCGACACCTTCCTCGCCGCAAGGTCGCAGGTCCTGCAACTGGGTTTTGATGAGAGGTTCATCCGCACATGGGAGTTCTATCTCGCCTATTGCGAAGCCGCGTTCGACGAGGCGAACATCGACGTCGTCCAGTACACGCTGCAGAAGGCCTGAGGCCCCATCTGGCGGCGCGCTTGGCCATCGGCCTGCTCGCGGGCGCCTTCGCGCTGTGTCTGACCGCGCCCGCGCGCGCCAGCACGCCCTCCGATCGACTGCCGACGACCGTCGCCGCGCAGGCCGGTGCCGAGCTCGCACCTGCCGGACGCGGGCGCCTGACCTGGTGGGGCTTCGAGGTCTATGACGCGGCGCTGTGGACCGCGCGGGGTTTCCGCGTGGAGCAGTTCGCCAGCCATCCCTTCGTGCTGGAACTGACCTACCAGCGCAATTTCAGCGCCGCCGAGATCAGCCGCGTCTCGCTGCAGGAAATGCGGCGGCACGGCGCCATCGACCCGGCGCAGGCCGAGCGGTGGCAGTCGCAACTCGGCGCCGCCCTGTCCGACGTCAAACGCGGCGACCGCATTGCCGGCGTACACCGACCGGGCCAGGGCGCAGCCTTCTTCCACAACGGCCGGCCGACCGGCGAAGTGGCCGACGCGCAGTTCGCGCGCCTGTTCTTCGCCATCTGGCTCGGCGAAGCCACCTCGGCACCGGCCCTGCGCCAGGCACTGACCGCCAACGCGGCCAAGCCATGACCTCGCTTGCCCACCCCTTCGGCGCAGCCGACGGTCTGCGCTACGGCCTGCTGGGCCTGCCTCTGGCCTTCGTGGCCTTGCCGCTGTACGTGGTGGTGCCGCACCACTACGCCAGCGCCTTCGGCATTCCCCTGGCCTTGCTCGGGGGCGTGCTGCTGGTCGCCCGCCTGCTCGACGCGCTGGTCGACCCCCTGATCGGGCGGGGCGTCGACCGCCTGTACGCGCGCTCGGCCCGCGCGGTCCTGGGCCTGGGCGGCATCGCGGCCTGCCTGCTGGCGCTGGGTTTCTATCTCCTGTTCTTCCCGCCGGTGCGCGAGGTCTCCGCGGTCCTGGCCTGGCTCGCCGCCACGCTGGCCGTGACCTACCTGGCCTTCAGCGTCCTCACCGTGGCCCACCAGTCCTGGGGCGCCATGCTCGGGGGCGACGAGGCGCAGCGCGCGCGTATCGTCGGCTGGCGCGAGGGCCTGGGCGTGGTCGGCGTGCTGGTGGCCTCGGTGGCGCCCGCGACGCTGGGCCTGACCGCCACCGCCGCGCTCTTCGCCGTCCTGCTGGCAGCGGGCTGGCTGGCGTGGGCGCGCAGCCTCCCCCCGCAGGCCCAGGCCACCCCCCACACCGAAGCCGGAACCCTGTGGCTGCCCCTGCGCCGTGCGGCCTTTCGCCGCCTGCTCGCGGTGTTCATGCTCAATGGCATCGCCAGTGCGGTACCAGCCACGCTGGTGCTGTTCTTCGTGCAAGACCGCTTGCAAGCCCCGCGCGCGTGGGAGCCGGCCTTCCTGGGTCTGTACTTCCTGTGCGCCGCGCTCTCGATCCCGCTGTGGCTGCGGCTGGTGCGCCGAGCGGGCCTGGCACGCAGCTGGCTGGCTGGCATGGGCCTGGCCATCGCCGCCGTCGTCTGGACCGCGGGCCTGGGTGCGGGCGACGCGCCGATGTTCCTGGCCGTGTGCGCCGCCAGCGGCCTGGCGCTGGGCGCCGACCTGGCCCTGCCGGGTGCGCTGCTGGCCGGCCAGATCCAGGACGCGGGCGACCGCGGCCGCCACGAGGGCGCCTACTTCGGTTGGTGGAACTTCGCGACCAAGCTCAATCTGGCCCTGGCCGCGGGCCTGGCCCTGCCGCTGCTCGGGCTGGCGGGCTACGCCCCTGGCGCGCGCGACGCGCAGGCCCTGTCCGCGCTCACCTTCGCCTATGGGGTGCTGCCCTGCGTCCTGAAGCTGATGGCCGCTGCCGGCCTGTACCTCACCCTGATCCGACCCCACACCGCCACCACGAAGGCCACCCCATGAAACGACGCCTGCTGCTCGCCGCCGCCCCCGCCACCCTGGCCCTGATGACGGGCTGCGCCAGCCCGGACATCGCCGACTACCAGGGTGAAAAGCCCGCGCTGGACCTGCGCACCTACTTCAACGGCACGGTCGACGCATGGGGCGTGTTCACCGACCGCTCGGGTAAGGTCGTCAAGCGCTTCACCGTCGTCATGGAATGCACCTGGCAGGGTGACGAGGGTGTGCTGGACGAGGCCTTCACCTACTCCGATGGCACCACGCAGCGGCGCGTCTGGCGCGTGCGCAAGGGACCCGACGGCCGCTACACCGGCACCGCCGACGACGTGGTCGGCCAGGCCCAGGGCCAAGCCCGGGGCAATGCGCTGCGCTGGCGCTATACCCTGGCGCTGCCGGTGGACGGGCGCGTGTGGCACGTGGACTTCGACGACTGGATGTACCTGATGTCCGAGAAGGTGCTGCTCAATCGCGCCACCATGAGCAAGTTCGGCATCACCCT
>CAZUKC010000077.1:0-7793 GCA_964620375.1 uncultured Ramlibacter sp.
GGCCCCAAGGCCGCCAAGATCTTCCAGCCCGGCAACCACGGCACCACCTTCGGCGGCAACCCGCTGTCCATGCGCGCGGGCGTGGAAACCATCCGCATCATGAAGGAGGAAGGCCTGCTGGAGAACGCCGCCCGGGTGGGCGCACACCTGAAGGCCTCGCTGGAGCAGGCGCTGGCCGGCGTGGCGGGCGTGAAGGAAATCCGCGGTCAGGGTCTGATGCTCGGCATCGAACTCGATCGCCCCTGCGGCGCGCTGGTGGCCCGCGGTGCCGACGCTGGCCTGCTATTTAGCGTGACCGCCGACACCGTGGTGCGCCTGGTACCCGCCCTGATCCTGACGCAGGCAGAGGCCGACGAGATGGTGGCGCTGCTCGTGCCCCTGATCAAGGCCTTCCTGGCGGAATGACCATGGCAATACGGCACTACCTGCAGTTCAGCGACTTCACGGCCGACGAGTACGCCTGGCTGTTTGCGCGTACGGCCATCATCAAGCGCCGGTTCAAGACCTACGAGAAGTACCACCCGCTGGCGGACCGCACGCTGGCCATGATCTTCGAGAAGGCGTCCACCCGCACCCGCGTGAGCTTCGAAGCCGGCATGTACCAGCTGGGCGGCAGCGTGGTGCACCTGACCACCGGCGACAGCCAGCTCGGGCGGGCCGAGCCTATCGAGGACTCCGCCCGCGTGATCAGTCGCATGGTCGACCTGGTGATGATCCGCACCTTCGGTCAGGACAAGATCGAGCGCTTCGCCGCGCACTCGCGCGTGCCCGTGATCAACGGCCTGACCAACGAGTTCCACCCCTGCCAGATCATGGCCGACCTCTACACCTACCTGGAGCACCGTGGCCTGAACGCCCAGGGGCAGCCTGACCTGGGCGCGCTCAGGGGCAAGGTGGTGGCCTGGGTGGGCGATGGCAACAACATGGCCAACACCTGGCTGCAGGCAGCCGACCTGCTCGGGTTCACCGTGCATGTGAGCACACCCACCGGCTACGAAGTGGACCAGGCCGTGGCCGGCATCCGCTGCAGCCAGAGCTACAAGGTCTTTCAAGACCCCAAGGAAGCCTGCCAGGGCGCCGACCTGGTCACCACCGACGTGTGGACCAGCATGGGCTATGAGGCCGAGAACGAGGCCCGCAAGAAGGCCTTCGCTGACTGGTGCGTGAACACGGACATGATGTCCGCGGCCAAGCCCGATGCCCTGTTCATGCACTGCCTGCCCGCGCACCGCGGGGAAGAAGTCGAGGCCGAGGTCATTGACGGCCCGCAGTCCGTCGTCTGGGACGAGGCGGAAAACCGGATGCACGTGCAGAAGGCGTTGATGGAGTTCCTACTGCTCGGCCGGGTGGTCTGAACGAGGTCCGGCCGTGTCCGGCGCCGAGCATCCCTGTCTGACCTGCGGCGCCTGCTGCGCCAGCTTCCGCGTGGACTTTGCCGTCTACGAACTCGACGACATGGGCGGGCGCGTGCCCGCGGGCCTGGCCGTCGAGGTCAATGGCAGCACCTGCCGCATGCGTGGCACCGACCATGTGCCGGTGCGCTGTGCGGCGCTCACCGGCCAGGTGGGCCAGCGCGTGGCCTGCGGCATCTACGAGTGGCGTCCGGCCCCCTGCCGCGAATTCGAGGCAGGCAGCCATGCCTGCGGCATTGCGCGCACGCGCCACGGCCTGGAGCCGCTGGAGGGCACGGTCCTCTAGGGTCGCCAACGGGCGCCTGCCGCGCGCTCAGTGGGCGTAGAGCCAGGGCAGGTCCATCACCCGCGCCCCGGCAGCGCGCATCACCCAGTCGCGCGCCAGGCGCACCGGGCCGGTGGCATGGAAGATCTCGCCATTGCGCCGGGCGCGGCGCTGGACCCGGGCCACCCGCTGCCAGCGCGCGAGGGCATACCGCTGCAAGGCCGTCTCGACGTCCAGGGTGCGATCGGAGACTGCGCCCAGGCAGCGCCCCAGCGCCTGGGCATCCTCCAGCGCCATCGCCGCGCCCTGCGCGAGGTAGGGGCGCATCGGATGCGCCGCATCCCCCAGCAGGGCGATCCGCCCGCGGGCTATCTCGCCGGCGCCGGCCACGGGGGCGCGGTCATGCAGCGCCCAAAGGCCCCAGGACGGCGCCGCCTCCACCAGGGCCTGCAGGGGCCCGCACACCGACCCCATCGCCTCGCGCAGGCGCTCGCCTGTACCCGGCAGGTCCCAGCCGCCGGCCGAGCCCTCGACCCCCTGCTCCACGACCACGACCAGATTGAGCAGCGCACCCCCTCGCACCGGGTAGGTGACCGCATGCAGGCGCGGACCGAGCCAGGCCGTGACCTCGCGTTCCCGCCAGTGAGGGGCCACGCGGTCGACGGGAACCAGGGCACGGTAGGCCACGTGACCCGAGACGCGCGGCGGACCGTCGGCCACCAGCGAAGGCCGCACCGCGCTCCATAGGCCGTCGGCGCCCACCAGGGCATCGCCACCCCAGGTCGCACCGTCGGCGCTTCGGACCTGCACACCATCGGCCTGGGCGTGCACGGATGCGAGGCGATGGCCTGTCTGCAGGCTCACGCCCCCCTGCGTCGCGGCCTGATGCAGGACCGCATGCAGGTCGGCGCGGTGCACCGTGAGATAGGGCGCCCCATAGCGCGCCTCGGCATCAGGCCCGAGGGCGAGGCTACCCAGCACACGCCCTTCGCCGGCATCGCGCGCCAGCAGGCGCTGCGGCATGCAGGCCGCCTCACGCAAGGCGTCCAGCACACCCAGCGACTGCAGCACGCGGGTGGCATTGGGGCCCAGCTGCACGCCCGCCCCCACCTCGCTGAAGGCGGCGGTCTGCTCCAGGACCTGCGCCTGCCAGCCCGTGCGGGCCGCCGCCAGCGCCGCAGCCAGGCCGCCGATGCCGCCTCCGGCGATCAGCAGTGCGCGCGACATGCCCAAGGTTCCCGGTATCCCTGCATGAAGAAAACGATGTTCAGTGAGACAGGAGCTGCCTCAGCACAAATGGGAGGATACCGCCGTGGCGGTAGTAGGCCACCTCGATGGGGGTGTCGATGCGCAGCTGCACCACCACCGACTGCCGGCGGCCGTCGGCGTGCACGATCGTGAGGGTGGCATCGCTCTGGGGCCGCAGCTGCGGGTCGGGCTCGATGTCGACGAACTCCGAGCCGTCCAGCCCCAGCGACTCCCAGCTGTCGTTTCCCTTGAACTGCAGTGGCAGCACGCCCATGCCCACCAGGTTGCTGCGGTGGATACGCTCGAAGCTGCGGGCAATCACCGCCTTGATCCCCAGGAGCTGCGTGCCCTTGGCCGCCCAGTCGCGCGACGAGCCGGTGCCGTACTCCTCGCCGGCGAAGACGACACTGGCGCGGCCCTCGGCCAGGTACTTCTGCGCGGTGTCGAAGATGGACAGTTTCTGCACGCTCCCGTCTGCGTCGCGGCACAGGGTGTAGCCACCCTCCTCGCGCGAGCCGTCAGGGCGCGGTGGCAGCATGAGGTTCTTGATGCGAACGTTGGCGAAGGTGCCGCGCACCATCACCTCATGGTTGCCGCGCCGCGCGCCGTAGCTGTTGAAGCTGGCCTTGTCCACGCCCTGCGCCAGGAGCCACTGGCCGGCAGGCGAGCTTTCCTGGATCGAGCCCGCGGGCGAGATATGGTCGGTGGTGATGGAATCACCAAAGAGGGCCATGATGCGCGCGCCCTGCAAGCGCACCCCGGCACGGGCTGCCGGCGGCTGCAGGGTGAAGCCGTCGAAGAAGGGCGGCTGCGCGATGTAGGTGCTGGCAGGCCAGTCGTAGGTCGCGCCCTCGCTGCCCTCAATGCGCTCCCACAGCCGGCCCGGCTCGGACTGCACCTTCTCGTAAGCGGTCCGGTAGGTCTTGCCGTTCATCGCATGCTTCATCAGGGCCCGCACCTCCTGCGAGGTCGGCCAGATGTCCCCCAGCCACACCGGCTGGCCGCTGTGACCCGTCCCCACCGGCTCGGTCATGAGGTCTCGCAACACCGTACCCGCCAGGGCGTAGGCCACGACCATGGGCGGGCTGGCCAGGAAGTTGGCCTTCAGGTTGGGATGGATGCGAGCCTCGAAATTGCGGTTGCCGGAGAGCACCGCGGCGCACACCAGGTCGTTTTTCAGGAGGGTCTCGTTGATCTCGGGCGCCAGATCGCCCGAATTGCCGATGCAGGTGGTGCAGCCGTAGCCCGCCACGGCAAAGCCCAGTTGCTCCAGGTACGGCAGCAGGCCTGCCTTGTCCAGGTAGTCGGTGACGATACGCGAGCCAGGCGCCAGAGAGGTCTTGATATGCGACTGCACCCGCAGGCCGGCCTGCACCGCCTTCTTCGCGAGCAGGCCAGCGGCCAGCATCACGCCGGGGTTGGAGGTGTTGGTGCAGCTGGTGATGGCGGCGATCAGCACATCGCCGTGGCCGAGCGTGAAGTCCTGCACCGGATGGCGCGTAGACAGCTCGGGCGCCGACCGGTTGAAACCGTTCTCGGCGGCCGGCAGGCTGAACAGGGTCTGGAAGCGATCGGCCACGGCACCGATCTCGATACGGTCCTGGGGCCGCTTGGGCCCCGCGAGGCTGGGGGTCACGCTGCCCAGGTCCAGCGGCACCACCTGGGAGTAATCCACCTGGCCCGGCATCGGCACCCCGAACAGGTCCTGCGCCCGGAAGTAGGCCTCCAGCGCCGCGACCTCGGCGCGGCTGCGGCCCGTGCCCTCGAAGTAGGCAATGGTCTTCTCGTCCACCGGGAAGAAGCCCATCGTCGCCCCGTACTCGGGCGCCATATTGGCCAGCGTCGCGCGATCCGGCACCGACAGCGTGCGCGTGCCCTCGCCGAAGAACTCGACGAACTTGCCCACCACCTTGTGCCGCCGAAGCAGCTCGGTCACCGTGAGCACCAGGTCGGTGGCGGTGCAGCCCTCGCGCAGCTGGCCGGTCAGCTCCACGCCCACCACGTCGGGGGTGAGGAAGTACACCGGCTGCCCCAGCATCGCGGCCTCACCCTCGATGCCGCCCACGCCCCAGCCCACCACGCCCACACCGTTGATCATGGTGGTGTGGCTGTCGGTGCCCACCAGGGTGTCGGGGTAGTAGACGCCATCGGGGCTGCGATGCACCCCGCGGGCCAAGTACTCCAGGTTCACCTGGTGCACGATGCCGAAACCCGGCGGCACCACGCCGAAGGTCTCGAAGGCCTGCATACCCCACTTCATGAAGGCGTAGCGCTCGCGATTGCGCTCGAACTCCAGGCGCATGTTCAGGTCGAGCGCATCACGCGTGCCGTAATGGTCCACCGTCACCGAGTGGTCCACCACCAAGTCCACTGGCACCAGGGGCTCGATGGCGCCGGGCGGCTGACCCAGACGGGCGGCGGCGCTGCGCATGGCCGCCAGATCGGCCAGCAGGGGCACGCCGGTGAAGTCCTGCAGCACCACCCGGGCCACGGTGAAAGGGATCTCGTGCACCCGCGGCGCCTCAGGCCTCCACTGCGCCAGCTGGCGCACGTGCTCGGGCGTCACCTTCACGCCGTCGCAGTGGCGAAGTACCGATTCCAGCACGATGCGAATCGACACCGGCAGCCGGGCGATGCCCGGAAACTCCTCGGCCAGCGCGGGCAGCGAGTAGAAGCGGCCGGCTTGGGTGGTGCCGACCTTCAGGGGGCGCAGGGTATGGGCGTAAGCGTGCGCACCGGTGGGCCGCCCCACGACACGAGGGCCTCCTCGAGGGGCAGGACGCAACACAGAGTGGGAAGACGTGGGGGCGTTAGGTTTCATGCCGCGATGTTGCACGCGGGCGCGCCCCGCTGGCAACCAACACCCTGGCCCCAATGGGCCATCAGCCGTGGCGGGCCTCGAAGTCCTTCAGGTAGGCCACCAGCGCCTGCACGCCCTCCAGCGTCATGGCGTTGTACAGCGAGGCGCGCATGCCCCCCACCGATCGATGCCCCTTGAGCTGCAGCAGCCCGCGTGCCTGCGCACCGTTCAGGAAGGCCTCGTCCAGCGCAGGGTCCTTGAGCCAGAAGGGCACGTTCATCAGGGAACGGGCCTGCGCGGCGATGGGGTTGCTGTAGAGGCTGCTGGCATCCAGGGTGTCATAGAGCAGCTTGGCCTTGGCGCGGTTGCGCGCCTCCATGGCCGGCAGACCACCCATCGCCTTGACATGCTCGAACACCAGCCCCGCGATGTAGATCGCGTAGGTGGGCGGCGTGTTGTACATAGAGTCAGCGTCGGCCTGGATCTTGTAGTTGAACACCTCGGGCGTGATCGGCAGCGCGTGTCCCAGCAGGTCTTCGCGCACGATCACCACGGTCAGGCCCGAAGGCCCGATGTTCTTCTGGGCGCCGGCGTAGATCAGGCCGTAGCGACTCACGTCGATGGGCCGCGAGAGGATGTTGGATGACATGTCGGCCACCAGCGGCACGCTACCGGTGTCGGGGGTCCAGAAGAACTCCACACCGCCGATGGTCTCGTTCGAGCACATGTGCACGTAGGCCGCCTGTGGGTCCAGCTTCCATTCGGCCTGGGCGGGGGTGCGGGTGTAGCGACCGTTCTCCTCGCTGTTGGCGGCAATGCGAACCTGGCCGAAGTGCGCGGCCTCCTGCGCCGACTTCTTGGACCAGTCGCCGGAGATCACGTAGTCGGCGCGGCCGGTGCGGCCGATCAGGTTCATGGGCACGATGGCGTTCTCGCCGATCCCGCCGCCCTGCAGGAACAGCACCTTGTAGTTCGAGGGGATCGCCAGGAGCTCGCGCAGCGTGGCCTCGGCCTGCGCGTGGATCGACATGTACTCCTTGCCCCGGTGGCTCATCTCCATCACCGACATGCCGCAGCCGTGCCAGTCCAGCATCTCGTCGGCGGCCTGGCGCAGGACCGCCTCGGGCAGGGTGGCGGGGCCGGGGCTGAAGTTGAAGACGCGGGCCATGGGACAAAAACTCCTGGGGAACGGAAAAAACCGGGAAACGACGGGACGGGCGCGGGGCAGCCAGCATACAAGATGCCGGACGGCCGGCCCCCGGGGGGGCCGTCGCACCGGTCAGGCCGCCTGGGCGGGCGGCAGGGGCGCGGCGGGCGCCTGCTCGATCGCCCGCTCGAAGGCGCGCAGACGCTTGTACACCGAGATGAGTTCGACAATCGTGCTCCAGCTCAGAACCAGGTACTGAAAGGCCGACTCGACCCGATCGAACGCCCGCGTGATCTGCTGCATCACTCCCAGGGTGATGATGCCCGCCACCACGGTGGGCGCCAGGGCGATCAGCGGAATCAGCACCGAGAACTGCAGGTACGACCACTTGGCCACGTCGAAGTACAGGTAGTGAAAGAAGAGGCGAAAGTAGTTGCGACGCACATCGTCAAAGAGACGCCGGGCTTCGGGTGGCTGCGCCCGCGCCGGGTCGTCCTCGCCCAGCACCAGCTCCTTGCGGTAGGCCGCCTCCACCCGCTGGTTCTGGAACTCCAGACCGGGTAGCCTGAAGCCCACTACCGCCAGCAGCACCGTGCCGAAAAGCGCCGAGACAATGGCCACCCACACCATCGAGTGCGACACCGGCCCGATCCAGGGCAGCTCGGTCACCTTCTCGGACAGGGTCCACAGAATCGGCAGGAAGGCCCCCAGGGTCATCAGGCTGCGCATGAACTCCACCCCCAGACCTTCCATGATGCGGGCAAAGCGCATGGTGTCCTCCTGCACCCGCTGCGCCGCGCCCTCGATGCCGCGCAGCTTGTCCCAGTGGGCCATGTAGTAGTCGTTCATCGCCGTGCGCCAGCGGAAGATGAAGTGCTTGGTGAAGAACTCGATGAACACCGCGATCGTCACGTACAGCAT
>CAZUKC010000078.1:0-7790 GCA_964620375.1 uncultured Ramlibacter sp.
TCGAGAACCCGCTGTCCAAGCTGATTCTCGAGGGGCGTTTCCCGCCCAAGAGCGTGATCCCGGTGGAGGTCAATCCGGCGCTGGAGCCAGGGGTGTTCCGCTTCGGGGGCGCTGCGCCCGAAGCCGCTGCGGCCTGATCGGGTGACGGCATGCCCCGCTGGGGCCTGCCGCCGGGCGCCTCACAGGGTGCTCAGGTGGCAGGCCCCATGTGCTGCGCGTACAGCTTCTGCATGCCGCCTAGCCAGCGGTCGTAGTCCTGCACCTTGGCCTGCATGTACTGGGCAACCGAGGGGTGGGGCAGGGCGAGGAAGGTCTCCTCGCGCATCGTGTCCATCACCACCTGTGCCACCTGCGCCGTCGTAAGCACGCCGTCATGGCCGGCCGAGCCCGCGCCGCCGCGGGTCATGGCGGTGTCCACGCCCTGCGGGCATAGACAGGCCACGCGCACACCGCGCCGACCGTAGGCGATACGCAGCCATTCGGCAAAGCCCACCGCCGCGTGCTTGGTCACGGCGTAGGGCGCGCTCTCCACGATGTGCAGAAGGCCCGCGGCCGAGGCCGTCACCAGGAAGAAGCCCTCGCCGCGCGCCACCATGCCCGGCACCACCGCGCGGGCGGCCCAGACATGGGCCATGAGATGGATCTGCCACATCGCGTCCCAGAGCGGGTCTTCCAGCTCGAAGCCGCCGGGGCGGCCCAGGATGCCCGCGTTGGAGCAGAAGATGTCCACCTGTCCGTAGCGCTCGCAGGTGGCGGCCACCGCCGCCTGGATGTCGGCCTCGCGGCTCACGTCGCAGCGCAGGGCGAGGGCCTGAGGGCCCAGGCTCGCGGCCACGGCCTGGGCCTGCGCGAAGTCCCGGTCGGCGATCACCACGCCCCGGGCGCCTTCCGCTGCCAGTCGCCTGGCAAGCCCTTCGCCGATACCGCTGGCGCCGCCGGTGACGATCGCGACCTTGCCGATGGGTTCCATGCCGTGCTCCTCAGAAATGATCGGGGGAGTATGGGCCCGCGCCCGGCACCCGGCAGCCACCGTGGCGACAGGCCCCGTGCCGGTCGCGGGGATCGGGGCGGCGCAGGGCGGGGTCAGGTCAGATCGCGTTCAGCGGGATCTTCAGGTAGCTCACCCCATTGTCCTCAGGCGGCGGCAGCTGGCCGGCGCGGATGTTCACCTGGATGGACGGCAAGATCAGCTGGGGCATCTGCAGACCCGCGTCGCGCTGCGTGCGCATGGCGACGAAAGCCTCTTCGGAAATGCCGTCGTGGATGTGGACGTTGTGCGCGCGCTGCTCGGCGACGCGGGTCTCGCAGCGTGGGGCGCGGTCGGTAGGCGGGTAGTCGTGGCACACGAACAGGCGGGTGTCATCCGGCATCGCCAGCAGCTTGCGTACCGAGTGGTACAGGGTTCGCGCATTGCCCCCCGGAAAATCGCAGCGCGCCGTGCCTACGTCGGGCGGAAAGAGGGTGTCGCCGACGAAGACCGCATCGCCCACCTGGTAGGCCACACAGGCCGGCGTGTGGCCCGGCACGCTCAGCACGCGGGCCTGCAGCGCGCCGATGTCGAAGACCTCGTCATCGGCGAAGAGGTGGTCGAACTGCGAGCCGTCGGTGGGAAAGCCAGGTTCGAGGTGGAAGATCTTCTTGAACACGCCCTGCACCGAGGGGATGCGCCCGCCGATGCCGATGCGCCCGCCGAGCTGCTCGCGCAGCCAGGCTGCGGCGCTGAGGTGGTCGGCGTGGGCATGCGTCTCCAGGATCCACTGCACCGACAGGCGCTGCGCCCGCACGTAGTCCACCACCTTCTGAGCGGAATCGGTGCGGGTGCGGCCGGACTTGGGGTCGTAGTCCAGGACCGGGTCGACGATGGCGCAGGCCGTGCCCTCGCCCGCATGGACCACATAGGTCCAGGTCCAGGTGGCGGGGTCGAAGAAGGGCTGGACGGTCGGCTGCATGAAGCACTCCTGGTCATTCAATCTATGATCTGATAATATATAAAAAAATAAACTGATTGCAAGTCCTTTCGCCCCACAAATCTGGTCCCGACCCTCCGTGCCTGCCCCTGCCGCCGAAACCCTGCACAGTGCGCCGCCCCTGGAGGCCCTGCGTGATGCCGCCGAGCAAGCCTGCGCCTTGATGAAGGTGCTGGGCAATCCCGACCGCCTGATGCTCCTGTGCGAGCTGGCCCAGGGCGAGCGCAGTGTCACGCAGCTGCAGGAGACCCTGGGCATCGTGCAGCCTACGCTGTCACAGCAGCTGGCCGTGCTGCGCGAGGAGGGGCTGGTCGACACCCGACGCGAGGGCAAGAGCATCTATTACCGCCTGGTCAGCACGCAGGCGCTGGCGGTGATGGAAGTGTTGTACCGCCAGTACTGCGCGCCCGCCAGATCCCCCCGAAACCCCGCCCCAAGGAGACGCCTATGACGATCGATTGGAACCATTTCACGCCCTGGGCCTCGCTGGCCGGCGGTGTGCTGCTCGGACTGGCCTCGGCCCTGTTCATCCTGCTCAATGGCCGTGTGCTGGGCATCAGCGGCATCCTGGGCGGGCTGCTGCGCCCGCGCGCGGGCGACGCGGGCTGGCGCATCGCCTTCGTCGCGGGCCTGCTGGCAGCGCCGGCCGTGTGGTCGCTCTTTGCGGCGCCGGTGGTGCCGCGCATCGAGGCGGGCCCGGCCCTGCTGGGGGTCGCCGGACTGCTGGTCGGCTGGGGCACGCGCTATGGCTCGGGCTGCACCAGCGGGCACGGGGTGTGCGGCCTGTCGCGCCTGTCCCCGCGCTCGCTGATCGCGACCCTGGCCTTCATGGGCACGGGCTTCGCCACCGTCTTCGTCATGCGCCACCTGCTGGCGTGAGACCACCGATCCGAAGGAGACTTGAACATGCATCGCCTCACTGAATTCGCCGTCGGACTGCTGTTCGGCCTGGGCCTGATCCTGGCCGGCATGACCGACCCCGGCAAGGTCCTCGGCTTTCTCGACCTCGCGGGCCTGTGGGACCCGTCGCTGGCTCTGGTCATGGGTGGCGCCATCGCCGTGGGCGTGGGCGCGTTTGCCGTGGCCCGCCAGCGCACGCAGACCTTCCTTGGCGGTGCCCTGCACCTGCCAACAGCCAACGCCATCGACCGCCGTCTGGTGATCGGCAGCCTGGTCTTCGGCGTGGGGTGGGGCCTGGCGGGCTTCTGTCCCGGTCCTGCCCTGGTGGCGGCCGGGGCCGGGCATTGGCAGGCCTGGGTGTTCGCCGTGGCCATGCTGGCCGGCATGTGGGTGTACGAGCTGAGCGCGCAGGGCCCAGCGCCCCAGGCTTCGGCCTCATAGTCACCACAAGCTCCGTCGCAGGGGGGGCCGGACGCTGACTGGCGCAGGGCTTGTTGAGATTCCGGCTAGCATCTCAGTCATGAGCAGTCCCTCCCCCACGGCACCGACCCGTCTGCGCGTCGACGCGGGCGTCATCGGCCTGGTCGGCCTGGGCCACCTGATCAGCCACTTCAGCCAGCTGCTGCTGGCGCCGCTGTTTCCCTGGCTCAAGGACGCGTTTGCGGTGAGTTATGCCCAGCTGGGCTTTCTCATGACGCTGTTCTTCGTGGTGTCTTGCGCCATGCAGGCTGCCTCGGGCTTTCTGGTCGACCGCTATGGTCCGCGCAACATCCTCTTTGCCGGTCTGGCGCTGATCGGCCTCGCGGCCTTCGGCATGGCGGCATCGACCTCCTACGAGATGCTCGCGGTCTGCGCCATCGTCGCCGGCGCGGGCAATGCGGTGTTCCACCCGGTCGATTTCACGCTCCTCAATCGCAAGGTCAGCGCCTCGCGGCTGGGCCACGCCTACAGCGTGCATGGCCTCACCGGCAGTCTGGGGTGGGCGCTGGCACCCGCCTTGCTCGTGCCGCTGACCCTGGCCTACTCCTGGCGGGTGGCGCTGGCGGCTGCCGGCGTGCTGGTGGTGGCGGTGATGATCCTGCTGTGGATCTGCCGCGATCAGTTGGTTCTGCCACAGCAGCCTGTGCGCGAAGAGGTCGGAACGGACAAGGCCAAAGCCCCCGCGACCGGCGGCAGCTTCGACTTTCTGCGTATTCCCTCCGTGTGGATGTGTTTCCTCTTCTTCCTCTTGTACGCGGTGGTGCTCAGCGTGGTGCAGGCCTTCGCGCCTGAGGCGGCGCGCCAGATCCACGGGGTGCCGGTGGCCCTGGCAGCGGTGTGCGTAACCGTGTACATGGTGGCCAGTGCGACCGGCATTGCGCTGGGAGGCTTCCTGGTGGCCGATCCCCAGCGCTGCGAGCGCATCATGGCTACTGGCATGGGCGTGGCCGCGATGATCGCGCTGGCCATCGGCTTCGCCGACCTGCCGGCGATGGCGGTGCCCGCGCTGTTCGGGGCGATGGGCTTTGCGGCCGGTCTGGCCGGGCCCTCGCGTGACCTGATCGTCAAGCGCTCGACTCCCGAGCACGCCACCGGGCGGGTGTACGGGGTGGTGTACGCCGGCCTGGACATCGGCCAGGCGCTGGCTGCCCCCCTGTTCGGGGGCCTGCTCGATCGGCAGCAGTACCAGGGCGTGTGGTTGGGGCTGGTGATCTTCCAGGGCCTGCTGATCTTCAGCGCGGTCAACGTGCGCAAGGTGCGGCGCACCGTGCGCGCGAGCGCCTGAAATCTGTTACGTCTCTTGCGCCTCGCAGCCAAGCCAAACGGCTGAGCGTGGCTAGCATCGCGCCTTGCTTTCCAGAAGGAGTTGCGATGGCCCTGCAGTCCCCCTTGCCCAACCGCCGTCGCGAGACCTCGGCCGACGCTGGGCCCCCGCGTCGCGTCACCACCGGCGCCGGTACGCTCGCACGCCGCCCCCATGCGGGCGCCCTGACGGTGCCGACCCTGGAGGAAAGCGAGAGCCGCCTGATCGTCGGCCCCCACATCCGTCTCAAAAGCGTGGAGATCACCGACTGCGACACGCTGCTGGTCGATGGCAATGTCGAGGCCACCATGGACCTGCGGGTGATGCAGATCAACGAACGCGGCTCCTACACCGGTACCGCCGAGGTGGACACCGCCGAGATCTGGGGTCGGTTCGACGGCGTGCTGCGGGTGCGTGAAACGCTGGTGATCCGCGCGACCGGTCGCGTGGGGGGGCGCATCCGTTATGGCCGCATCGTGATCGAGGAGGGCGGTCAGCTCGCCGGCACCATCGAGACGGACGTGCCGCAGCCGACGACGGTCGTCGCCGCGCCCGTGCTGCAGGCGGTGGAGGGGATGGGGGCGATGGGGGCGGGCTGAACCCGGCGGGAGGCTCGGCGGCCTCGGCAGCGCCGCTAAGATGAGCTGTTGCCCGGTCCCGGGCGCCGTTGACTGCCTGCCCATGACCGTTCCCGCTTCCACCCTGGCCGGCCACCTGCTGGTCGATTGCCTGGTCGCCCAGGGCGTGACCCACGCCTTCGGGGTGCCGGGCGAGAGTTTCCTCGCGGTGCTCGATGGCTTCCATGCCCACCGTGAGCGCATCCGCTTCATCGTGAACCGCCAGGAGGGGGGCGCCGCCTTCATGGCCGAGGCTGCGGGCAAGCTCACCGGCCGCCCGGGCGTCTGCTTCGTGACACGCGGCCCAGGGGCCACCAATGCGTCGATCGGCATCCACACCGCCTTTCAGGACTCCACGCCCATGGTCGTCTTCGTCGGCGACGTGGCCAGCGACCAGCGTGATCGCGAGGCCTTCCAGGAGGTGGAATACCAGAACTTCTTCGGCCCGAGCACCAAGGGTCTGGCCAAGCGCGTCGAACGCATCGACAGCGCCGAGCGCATTCCCGAGTACGTCGCGCGCGCCTTCGCCACCGCCATGAACGGACGGCCTGGCCCGGTGGTGTTGGTGCTGCCCGAGGACATGCTCACGCAGCCCGTGCAGGCCCGTCCGCTGGCGCGCGTGGAGCCGGTGGAGGCCTGGAGCGATCCTGGCGCGCTGCGGCGCCTACGCGAGCTGCTGCTGGCGGCGCGCAAGCCCTTCGTGATCGTCGGCGGGGGCGGTTGGACGCCGCAGGCCGCACAGGCCCTGCAACGCTTCGCCGAGAACTGGCAGCTGCCGGTCGGCAATGCCTTTCGCTTCCAGGACTGCTTCGACAACCACCATCCGCAATATGCGGGCGACGTGGGCATCGCCATCAACCCCCGCCTGGCCGCGCGCATCCGCGAGAGCGATCTGGTGATCGCCCTCGGCCCGCGCCTGGGTGAGATGACCACCAGCGGCTACACCCTGCTGCAGGCGCCGCGGCCGGCGCAGACCCTGGTGCATGTCCACGCCAGCGCCGAGGAACTGAATCGCGTCTACCAGGCCGACCTGGCCATCCACGCCAGCATGAGCGCCGCGGCGCGATCCCTGGAGGTGCTGACCGCGCCCCCGCAGTTGCCTTGGGGCGAGTGGACGGCCGCGGCCCATGCCGACTACCTGGCGAACCTGCAGCCGCAGCCCCTGCCGGGCCCGATCGACATGCCTGCGGTCATCGCCGCGGTGCAGAGGCACCTGCCGCCCGATGCGGTGGTGACGAATGGCGCGGGCAACTTCGCCACCTGGATGCACCGCTTCTTTCGCCACCACGGCCTGGCCAAGGGCTTCAAGACCCAGCTGGCGCCCACCAGCGGGGCGATGGGCTACGGCGTGCCCGCCGGTATCGCGGCCAACCTCATGACGGGCCGCATCGCCTTCACCATCGCCGGCGACGGCGATTTCCTGATGAACGGACAGGAACTGGCCACCGGCCGCCAGTTCGGCGGCAAGTCCATCATCGTGTTGATCAACAACGGCATGTTCGGGACGATCCGCATGCACCAGGAGCGCGAATACCCTCGCCACGAGCACGCGACCGCGCTGGTCAATCCGGACTTCGTCGCGTTGGCACGGGCCTACGGGTGGGCCGGCGAGCGCGTCGAGCGCACCGAGCAGTTCGAGCCGGCCCTGCGCGCCGCGCTCGCGCGTGACACCGGCACAGTGATCGAGGTGATGCTGGATCCGGAGGTGATCACGACCCGCGGCACGCTCAGCGCGATCCGGGAGAACGCGCTCAAGCGCTGAAAGCTGGAAAAGAAAAGGGCCGCACGCGCGGCGCCTTCAGCAAAAAGGGCCGCAGACGCGGCCCTTTGTCATTCGCAAGCGCGAGGCTTACTTGACGTGCTTGCCGATCAGGCCAGCCATCTCGAACATCGAGACCTGCGACTTGCCGAAGATGCCCTTGAGCTTGTCGTCGGCGTTGACCATGCGCTTGTTGGCGCTGTCCTGCAGCTTGTGCTTCTTGATGTACGTCCACAGCTTGGAGACGATCTCGGTGCGGGGCAGGGGCGCGCTGCCCACCACGGCGGCCAGAGCGGCGCTGGGGGTCAGGGGCTTCATGAAGGCGGGGTTCGGGGTGCGCTTCTTGGCGGGGGCCTTCTTCGCAGCCGGCTTCTTGGCGGGGGCCTTCTTCGCGGCGGGCTTCTTGGCGGCGGCTTTCTTCGCCGGAGCCTTCTTGGCGGGGGCCTTCTTCGCGGCGGGCTTCTTGGCGGCGACTTTCTTCGCCGGAGCCTTCTTCGCGGTCGCTTTCTTCGCCGCAGCTTTCTTCGCAGTTGCCATGATTGATTTCCTTCTAGAAGTTGGTTGGGAGCCTGTGAGAACCTGCGTTCCCTACGGCACTGCGGATGCTAAAGGAGAAAAAACGCGTTTCCAAGCGAAAACTGGCTTTTTTCATTGGGGAATGTCGTTTTTTTTCTTCGCTCGGCAGGGGCGTTTCGCTGGGGGCGGCGACTTGGGCGCACTCGCGAGGACGCGGGGGCGGAGCGCTCGAGGGGCGACAGAGGGGC
>CAZUKC010000079.1:0-7761 GCA_964620375.1 uncultured Ramlibacter sp.
GGGGGGGGGGGGGGGGGGGGGGGGGGGGCGAGGGGGGGGGGGGGGGGGGGGGGGGCGGGCCCGGGCGGGGGGGGGGGGGGGGGGGGGGGGGGGGCGCCGCCGCCGCCGCCGGCGGGGGAGGGCGCGGTGGCGTCGTCTCGCCCTTCGGCTGGGGCGACGGACCGGGGGCGGGCGCAGGCCCGGGCGGGTCCTTGCGCTCGCCCTGGGGGGGCTTGCGCGGGTCCTCCTTGGGCCGGGGCGGCAGGATTTTCAGCCAGGCCCATCCGCCCACACGTCCGACCTCCTGGCCCGTGGCTTCGTCCGCGTTGCCGGTGCTGACGCTGGACCACTGCGGGATATGCAGGTCGTGGGCCTGGACGATCCAGCCTTCTCCGTTGGGATCGTCCAGATGCAGCATGTCCAGCGAGCGCTGGAACAGCGGGGGTCGGGCCGCGTCGGCGGGGGGCGGGCCATCAGCGCGCTCGATCGAGCGCAGACGCCCCCGGGTGATCAGAACCTGCTTGGCGGCACGGTCCTGCAAGAGGTCGGAGGTGTCGGACGTGACCGACGTGAAGTCGCCGTCGAACCAGCCCTTGACCCAGACTGCGCCGTCCTTGGGTGTCATGGCCGGCCGTGGCGACAGCGCCTGTCGCCTGCACGCGGAGAGTCGAGGGTGATCACGCCGGGTGGTGGACTTGCGAAGTCGTCTTCTACTGGGCCAGAAACCGATCAGTCTAGCACCCGGTGAACAGATCGTTTCCCGAGCGAAATAGTACGAAATAGCACCGACCTGGCAGAGTCAGAGGCGGGCGTTGCAGTTCCCGTTTAAGCGCTGGCTTGTTCGGGGGTCTGCTAGAGGTGCGTGCGCAGGCTCCAGATCTCGGGAAACAGCACCACGTCCAGCATCTTGCGCAGATAGGACACCCCACCGGTGCCGCCGGTGCCCCGCTTGAAGCCGATCACCCTCTCCACCGTGGTGACATGGCGAAACCGCCAGAGGCGGAAGGCGTCCTCCAGGTCGGTGAGCTCCTCTCCGAGCTGGTACAGGTCCCAGTGGGCCTGCGGGTCCTGGTAGACGGTGACCCAGGCGGCCTCTACCCCGGGATGGGCCTGGTGGGGCTGCGACCAGTCGCGGTCCAGGCACTCGGGCGGAATCGGCAGGCCGCGCCGGGCCAGCAGTCGCAGCGACTCGTCGTAAAGGGACGGCGCGCGGTACGACGCCTCCACCATCGCCAGCGTCTCAGGCCGGTGCGTATGCGGCTTGAGCATGGCGGCGTTCTTGTTGCCCAACGCGAACTCGATGCATCGGTACTGGTAGCTCTGAAAGCCGCTGGAGTTGGCCAGCGAAGGGCGGATGGCGCTGTATTCGGGGGGCGTCATGGTGGCCAGTACGTCCCAGGCGTGCACCAGTTGTTCCATGATGCGCGAGATGCGCGCGAGCATCTTGAAGGCAGCGGGCAGCTCGTCGCGGCCGATGCAGGCGATCGCGGCCTGAAGCTCATGCAGCATCAGCTTCATCCACAGCTCGCTGGTCTGGTGCTGGATGATGAACAGCATCTCGTCGTGCTTGCCCGAGAGCGGGTGCTGCGCGCTCAGGACGTCGTTCAGGTGCAGGTAGTCGCCATAGCTCATGCTGCGGCTGAAATCGAGCTGTGCGTTCTCGTGGTGGACGATGTCTTCGGGCCGCATGGCGCTCTCCTTTCCCTCAGGGGTCTCAGGTGACGGCGTGCTGTTGCCGGAAGCGCGCCTGCTGCCACTGCCCGCTTTCCAGCACCTGCCGCAGGTGCTCGGCGGCGTGCCAGGTGTCTTCGAAGCCCAGGTACAGGGGCGTGAAGCCAAAGCGCAGGATGTCGGGCTCACCGCTTGCGGTATCGCCCGCGCGGAAGTCGCCGATCACCTGGCGCGCGATCAGGGCCTGCACGATGGCGTGGGCCCCGCTGGCGCGCGTCAGACTGACCTGCGAGCCGCGGCGCGCAGGCTCGCGCGGCGTCACCACCGACAGGCCGTGGCCGGCGCAGCGCTCTTCGACCAGGGTCATGAAGGTGTCGGTCAGTGCCAGCGACTTGCGGCGCAGGGCAGCCATCCCGCCCAGGGCCTGCGCCGCCTCCAGCGTGGCCAGGCCGCAGTCCAGGGCCGCCATCGCCAGTACCGACTGGGTGCCGCACAGGTAGCGGTTGACACCCGGCGCGGGCCGGTAGTCGGGCGTGAAGGCGAAGGGCGCTGCGTGCCCCCACCAGCCGGCCAGAGGCTGCCGGAAGGCGTCGGCATGGCGCGCATGCACCCAAACGAAGGCGGGTGCGCCGGGGCCGCCATTGAGGTACTTGTAGCCGCAGCCCACCGCGTAGTCCGCGTTCGCGCCGCGCAGATCGACTGGTACCGCGCCCGCGCTGTGCGCCAGGTCCCAGATGCACAGGGCGCCCGCCGCATGGGCCGCCGCGGTGACCGCTGCCATGTCGTGCATCGCGCCGGTGCGGTAGTTCACGTGCGTGAGCATCAACAGGCCGGTGTCGGGTCCGAGGGCACCGGTGAGGCTGGCGGCATCCGGCACCAGGTCCAGCGTCCAGCCATGCTGTTCGCACAGGGCCTGGGCGATGTACAGGTCGGTCGGAAAGTTGCTGCGCTCGCTGACCAGACGACGGCGCTTCGGGTCGCGCGCGCCGACGCTGGCCATCGCGGCGCTCAGGACCTTGAACAGGTTGACCGAGGTGGTGTCGGTGGCCACGACTTCATCCTCTCCCGCGCCGATCAGCGCCGCGATGCGGCGGCCCAGCGCCTGGGGCTGCAGGAACCAGCCCGCGCTGTTCCAGCTGCGGATCAGGCCCTCGCCCCACTCGTGTTGCACCACCGCCTGCAGGCGGTCCGCGGTGGCGGCGGGCAGGGGCCCCAGCGAGTTGCCGTCCAGGTAGATCACACCCGCAGGCATGCGAAACAGGCGGCGCAGGGGTGCCAGCGGGTCCTGGGCGTCCAGGTCGCGGCAGTCTTGGAGGGTCAGCGTCATGGTGCAGGTCCGGGGCTATAGGCGGCGAAGTACGGCCCGCACGGGCGAGGCATCGGCCTGCGTGAGGCGCAGGGGCAGCGCAATCAGTTCGTAATCGCCCTCGGGGACCTCATCGAGCAGCAGGTTTTCCAGCACACGCATCTGGCGCCGTCGCAGGACCTGGTGACTCGCCAGCGCCTTGCTGTCGGCGGGGTCGACGCTGGCGGAGTCGATGCCCACCAGCACGACGCCACGGTCAGCGAGCCGCTCCAGGGTGTCGGGGTGGAAGGCGCGCAGGTGCGGATCCCATGTGGACTGCGGCATGCGCGCGTAGGTGCGCACCAGCACGCGCGGGGGCAGGGGGTCGGCCAGGCGGTCGGCGAGCTGCTCGAAGGTGACCAGAGGCCCGCCCTGGAGTGCGTGGATCACGCGGCAGGGGCCCAGATAGGGGGCCAGGTCCACGTCACCGATGGTCTTGCCCTGCGGGTCGTAGTGCAGGGGGGCGTCGGCATGGGCGCCCACGTGCGGCGAGAGGGTGATGCGGCTCACGTTGACCGGGCAGGCTGCGTCCAGCGTGGCGGACCAGGTCTGTCCGTAGGGCGTGTCGCCCGGGAAGACTGGGCTGGTGTCGTTCACGGGCGGCGAGATGTCCCACAGCGTTTTCATCGGGTGCGAAAGTAGCACCGGGCGGGGTGGTGTGGTGTCGGTTATTTGCAACTTCACCGGCCGCCCGGACCCGGTCCCACCAGAAAGCGCCTAGGCGTACTGCCCGCCGACAAGTCCCGCGCCGATCAGCGCCGACCGCATCAACGCTCTGCGAGCGGGCGCACGCCGCTTGTTGCGACGTCCGTCAAGATGGAAATTGTCCGATCCCACCAGGTAGATCAGGCGATCCAGATGCCGCGGCTTGAGGCCTCCCGCCTCCTGCAGCCAGGCGAACCGACGGTCATAGCCGATCTCCTGCGCCTCGGCCCGGGCAATCCGGATCAGGCCCCTGAAGGCGTCGCGTTCCTCGTCCTGGCGCTCGATGGACAGTTGCAGCAATCCGATGATCGGCATCACGTGCAGGTCCGGTTTGGCGAAGACCGGCAGGCCGATATCGGCCATGAAGTTCGCGGCCAGGGGCAGGCCGACGCCCGGCAGCTTGGTGGCCGGATGCAGGCTCAGGACGTCCAGGTCGGCCAGGAGCGCGTCGGCTTCAAGCGCATGCATCGGCTGCCCGACCCAATGCAGCCAACGCTGATCGATCCAGTCCAGATAGGTCAGATGACCCAGGGCGGGTATGGGCTCCTGTGAGGTCACGCGGCGTACCGCGGAGAAAAATTCCTGTGGTCGCTGGCCGGGGCGATCGTCACCGGTCATGGCCCCCAGCGCGCGGATCCGGTCGTCGTCGTTCGCGTGGGCTGCCTGCACCTCCTGCAGCAGCGCCAGAACGTCTGCGACCGCAAGCGGCGGCTGCGAGCGGTTCACCAGATTCAGGCAGAACACCCGCAGCTTCTGCCAACGGGTCAGGGCGAGTTCTCCGGGCATGACGCTGCAAAGGATCGACTGGCGAAGGTCCGTCTCGACGGCCGCCGGGTCGGTGGCGTGATGGCGGGTCAAGGCCTGCAGCTCAGGATCCAGCCGGATCTGCAAGGCGAGGTCGAACAGCACTCGAAACGCGGAAGGCATGCGTCACCCGAATCTTGGAAAGTCCCCTGCAATGGTAGCCCGGTCCGTCCGAGCGTCATCCGGTGTCGGTTTTTACCGGAGCCGCAGTGGCGTGCCGCGGACGGAAAAAGGGCCTCTCGCGAGGCCCCGGCAAGCACACTAGCGCGCGGTCACGGATTCCACCAGTTTCCCGACGCCACGATCAGCGGAATCAGCTGCAGCTCCGAGTCGTAGTAGTCGGTGGTGAAGTTCTCGGAGTTGGTCCGCCACAGGGTGTTCAGGAAGTCCTGGTGTGCTGCGTCCACCATGCAACCCACCGTCAGGGGGCCGACCACGATCTCCGCGAAATAGCGCCCGCCGTTGACGGTGCCATTGAGGTTGTACAGCCCCCCGATGGTGAAAGGGTCGCCGTTGCATTCCCGTTTGAGGAAGGCGGTTGTCTCGCTCACGATCGTCTTCCAGCGGGTGTCGCCCGAGTAGATGTAATCGGACCCCCAGCGCCAGGGATTGCGCACCGCATTGCCGTCGTAGATGCCCTCGTAGGGGCCCTCGATCAGGTTGCCGGGCGAGGGCATGGGCTGGCTCATGCAGTCCACGATGAAGCCCGGTTGCAGTCGGGCGACCGGCGAATAGCGGGCGACGATGTCGGTGATCAGCGCATAGCAGCGGTCGATCGCCTTGTCCCAGAACGCGTCGCCCGTGATCTTCTTGAAGTTGCGGAAGTAGCCGGTCATGTGATCCGAGGTGCGGGTGTTCTCCCGCTGCGGACCGCGCGGCTCGCCCGAGGGCGCGAAGTTGATGGCCTTCATCGCGTTGATGGTGTTGATCGCCTCCTCGCGGTAGTTGATCGCTCCAGTCGACCCCCACTGGCGGTGCGCCATCAGCAGCGCCTGTGCGATGTCCAGGTCGCCGTCCGTGGCGTTCCAGCCTTCGCCGGCGCTGCCCATGTTCATCGCCAGGCGCCACTCGTGCAGGTAGGCGCCTGCAGGCTTGCCCGCGTTCATGTGGCCGTAGGCGGGGCGCCCGCGTGCCGTCTTGAACAGGCCATCAAAGTAGGTGCGCGCCTGGGGGTCGTGGCCCTCCATCAGCACCGTGATCAGCATGCCGTAACCCACGCCCTCGGAGACACAGGCAAAGGCCGTGCCCGGGAACTGCACATGCCAGGCGTCGCTGATCGTGCGGCCGGCGTAGATGCCGACGTTGGGCGTGAAGGTGGGCGACTTCTTCAGGTTCGCGCCCTTCCAGGCCTCGTAGCAGGTCTTGATGCGGGCATCCATCGCCGCTGGCGTCGCATTGGTCGGCATGATGCCGTAGGGGTAGCGACCACCCACCAGGTCCTTGCGCGAGCCGAAGGGATAGCCCGAGCCGCCGTCGGCTGGCGCGGTCTGTGCGGGTGCGCTCGCCGTCGCCGCAGGCGGCTGGGCCGGTGTGGGTTTCTTGGCGGCCAGAAGTGTGGCGTCCTGACCGGCGACGTTCAGCTCACCGCCGCCGCCACCACCACAACCGGCGAGGGCCAGGAACACCGTGGACGAGCCACCTTGAAGAAAAATACGTCTTTGCATGTGCAACAAAATGAAAGTTGACGGTCCGGACTGGCGCGCGGCCTGGGAACACGGAGCCGTGTTGACGGATGAACTGGGGCGGCGTGAGGTCCGGGCTGCGGATCCGAGCGGGCTGCTCGGGGACTGCAGGTCCGGCACGGCGCCAACCTCAGCGGGAGGCGCGGATGGTGTAGGCGATGTCTGGCGGCGATGTAGGAATTCGCTGGCCTGGGTAAGCAAATGCGCCCAGCGCGGCCGTAATGGCAAACTCAGCCGCAAAACTTACGTCTGGTGCCACGCTCCGCCGGTCCGAATCACCCGTCCGATCCGTCCATGACCCACGATCCGCAGCCCGGCGCGGTACGCGCCTTCTTCGTCTACGGCACGCTCATGCGGGGCGAATGCAATCACGCGGTGGTGGCCCGTCACGGGCTGGTGCGCGTGCGGGTGGCCCGCGCGCGCGGCGAGTTGTTCGACACCGGCGAGGGCTATCCGGCGATGCGGCTGTCCTCGGGCGCGTCGATGGTCTGGGGTGAACTGATCGAGCCGGCCGACATCGAGGCAGCGACGTGCTCGATGGACGAACTCGAGGGCTACGCGGGGCCGGGCGTGGCTGGCAACCACTATGAGCGGGTGCAGATCGAGGTCACCCTGGACGCGGACGGCAGCCTCTGCCCCGCCTGGGTCTATGTCTACGCGCGGGATCTTCCCTCGCACGCGCGAATTGCCTCGGGCCGCTGGCGCGAGGTGAGCGGCACGCGCGCGCCCAGTGACTGACCGGGTCTACACGCAGCGTCGGTGGCGGTCCATGCAGGTGTCAAGCACCTCGTCGCCCGGGCGCTGCCACCAGGTGTTCTCGGAAAAGATCTCCACCTCGGCGTAGCCCGCGTAACCGGCGTCTTCCAGCCAGCCACGGATCTTGCGCAGCTCGATCACGCCGTCGCCCATCATCCCGCGGTCGCTGACCAGGTCGGTGGTGGGCGTGAGCCAGTCGCACACGTGCCAGGCCAGCAAGCGCTTGCCACCCGCGCGCGCGATCTGCGAGGCGAGCTTGGGGTCCCACCACACGTGGTACGCGTCGACCGCTACTCCCAGCAGGCCGCTGCCTGCGGGATCGATGGCGTCGCACAGGTCCAGCGCCTGCTCCAGGGTGTTGACGCAGGCGCGTTCGGCAGCCTGCATGGGGTGCAGGGGCTCGATGGCCAGTGGCATACCCGCCTGGCGGGCGTATTCCATCGTGGCGGCTATGCCGTCATGCACCTGGCTGCGGGCCAGGGCGATGTCCTTGGATTCGGGCTTGCCGGTAAGCGCGCCGGGCAGGGCGCCGACCACCAGCACGGTGCACGGGGCGTTGAGCGTCTTCGCCTCGTCGATGGCGCGGCGGTTGTCGTCCAGCGCCTCGCGCAGGCCCTGCGCGGTGGCGGCGGGGAAGAAGCCGCCACGGCAGTAGCCGCTCAGACCGATGCCGGTGTCGCGCAGCAGCTTCGCGGTGCGCTCCAGGCCGATGGCCGCCACCTGGTCGCGCCAGGGGCTGATGGCACGGATGCCGCGGCGCGCGCAGCCCTCGATGATCTGGTCCAGCGTCCACTGCTTGCGCACCGTGGCGGTGTTGAT
>CAZUKC010000080.1:0-7708 GCA_964620375.1 uncultured Ramlibacter sp.
CAGCGCCTGGATGGCGGCGCTGGCGGTCTTGCGGATGACGTATAGCTTGCGCTCGAGCGCGTCCTGCACGATCACGTCGTTGCCGCGACCGATGAAGACCTGGCGCAGCACCGGCTCTTTCTCGCGCACGGCGGGCGACATCGGCATCTCGCGGTTCACCGGCACGTCGCGCCAGCCCAGCAGCACTTGGCCTTCGGCCTTGATCGCGCGCTCCATCTCCTGCTCGCAGGCCAGGCGGGAGGCATGCTCCTTGGGCAGAAAGATCATGCCCACGCCGTACTCGCCGGGCGGCGGCAGGGTCACGCCCTGCTTCGCCATTTCTTCGCGGTAGAGCTGGTCAGGCAGCTGGATCAGGATGCCCGCGCCGTCACCCATGAGCGGATCGGCACCGACGGCGCCGCGGTGGTCCAGGTTCTCCAGGATCTTCAGGCCCTGCTGCACGATGTCATGGGACTTGTGGCCCTTGATGTGGGCGACGAAGCCCACGCCGCAGGCGTCGTGCTCGTTTTCGGACGAATACAGACCCTGCTGCTGCAGGTGGGCGATTTCGGCGGGCGTGGCCATGGCGGTTCCTTCGATGACGTACACGGGCGAACCGCCCGGCATCGGGCGGTCGCGCTGAATTTCACGGGGCCTGCGAGGATAGTGCAGTGCAACAGGCTTGGCCAGCAAAATAAAAGGGGTCAGACACCATTAATAATGCCCCAGTGGCCGAGTCGGCAATTAAATGGGGACAGATTATTCGGGGGTGCGTCTACGAGGCCGACCGGGCCGACCCTTGGCCACTCGGCGCGGGGTCTGCTTCTGCAGGCCAGCCAGAAAGGCCTCGTCGCCCAACGCCCAGCCGTGCAGCCCCGAATCGGTGAGCTGGCGCACCACCTCAGCGCCCAGGCCTCGGGCGACGAAGTCGGCATAGGCCTGCTCCCGGGCGAAGGGCGTGTTGCCCAGAGCCCAGTACAGCGGGTGGGGGGTGACGCCCTTGTCCACCGCCTGGCCGATGCAGTGCCGGTGGCTGGACCAGGGATGGTCCGCGGCGGCCTCGGCCAGCCCGGCCCGCACCGGGTTGAGGTCCAGGTAGGCCATGGCCGCGAGCAAGTAAGGCTGCGGCTGCAGCACGGCGCAGCGGTAACGGCCCTCCCACAGGGTGCCGCTGCGCTGCGTCTGGGCGTTGAAGTGGCGGACATGGCGTCGGCCGATGCTTTGCATCATCCGTGCCAGTGCCCCCTCCTGCGCGGGGGTGACCAGCAGGTGGAAGTGGTTCGGCATCAGCACGTAGGCATGCAGCGCGACCCCGGCCGCGCGGGCCTCTTCGGCAATGAAGCCGCGCAGGGCCTCGTAATCGGCGGCGGTGCGGACGATGGGCTGGCGGTCGACGCCGCGCTGGATGACGTGGTGCGGGTAGCCGGGAACGATCAGACGGGGCAGACGGGCCATGCGCAGATCATAGGGTGTCTGACCCTGATTTCTGACGTGAGCCTCGGGGGCGTAATCGACCCGCCACGCTCACGCGTCGTCATCCCCCGAAGCGGCCCCCGATCCGTTAGCTGATCCGGACGGCACGGGCAGGCGCGCGTAGCGCACGGACTCCAGCGAGGCCAGCCCGAATTCCGCCAGCAAGGCCCGCAGCCGCTGTGCCGCGCTGCGTTTGCGCTGGCCGGTCCAGCGCGCCAGGATCAGTTCGTTCTTCAGGCTGTGTTCCCAGCCCACCAGCTCGGTGACCGTGACCTGGTAGCCGCAGGCCTCCAGGTAGAGGCATCGCAGCACGTTGGTCAGCTGGCTGCCCATCTCGCGCGTGTGCAGCGGATGCCGCCAGAGCTCGGCCAGTGGCGAACGCGACAGGGACAAGGCCTTGTGCTGGCGCAGCACGCCCGCCACCTCGGCCTGACAGCAGGGCACCAGCACCATGAAGCGCGCGCGCCGGGCAAGGCCGAATTCGATCGCGTCGTCGGTGGCCGTGTCGCAGGCGTGCAGGGCCGTGACCATGTCCACCGCCGCGGGCAGTTCGGCCGAGGCCACCGCATCAGCGGCGCTCAGGTGCAAAAACTTCATGCGCTCGAAGCCCAGACGGGCCGCCAGCGCGCGCGAACGCTCCACCAGCTCGGGGCGGGTCTCGACGCCGTACACCCAGCCCTGGCCGCGGCTCTTGAGGAACAGGTCGTAAAGGATGAAGCCCAGATAGGACTTGCCGGCGCCGTGGTCCACGATGTGCGGACCGCCCTCCCCTGCCGGCTGCTCGATCAGCAGCTTCTCGATGAACTGGTACAGGTGGTAGACCTGCTTGAGCTTGCGGCGCGAATCCTGATTGAGCTTGCCCTCGCGCGTGAGAATGTGCAGCTCCATCAGGAGCTCGAGCGATTGACCAGGGCGCAGGTCGAGGTTGACGCTCATGCGGGCTCCCCGCGCATGACGGCCGCCCACCCCTGCGGTCCCAGGCGCCGCAGGGTGGCCATATTGGTCTCGTAGATGTCGGCGGCGTCGGGGGTGGCCTGCACCGCGCGTGCGATGCTGTCCTCGCGCAGCAGGTGCAGCGTGGGGTAAGGCGCGCGGTTGGTGAAGTTGGTGATGTCTTCGGCCTCGGTGCCTGCAAACTGATAGCGGGGGTGGAAGCTCGCCAGCTGGATCGTGCCCTCCAGACCCCGCTGCTGCAGCAGGCGATCGGCCTCGGCCAGGAAGCCGGTGAACTCGAAGAAATCGGCCAGGGTGTGGGGCGCCATGAGCAGGGTCGTCTCCCGCACGCGAGCGTCGAGGGCCAGGAGCGCGTCGAGCTCAAGCGCCAGATCGGCGAGCAGATCGCTCCAGCCGGTCGCGGCCGACACCGCGTAGTGCACCTGACCCTTGACGTGCACGGCCTTGGCGTAGGGACACAGGTTCAGGCCGATGACGGCGCGCTCCAGCCAGCGCCGGGTGTCGTCCACGACCTGGGCCTGGGTAACGTCCATCCGCAAAATTCTACGTGGCCGCCGACAGACGGCCTGCGTGCAGCCGCCCCAGCCCACGCGCGAGCCACAGGCCCGCCACGCCACACGACACCATCACCCCCCAGCTGAAGGACCAGTCGCCCACGCGCGTGGCCACCCAGGCCACCAGCGGCGGCCCGGCGAACTGACCCAAGGCGGACCACTGCTGCATCCAGCCCACGGTGGTGGACACCGTGGTGGGCCCGGGCGATACGCGCACCGCCAGCGCAAACAGGGTGCCCGGGATCAGTCCCCCCAGCGCGGAGAACACCAGCACCGCGGCATACGGTCCCAGCCCCGCGAGCGGGCCCGCCGGCCACAGCGGCGCGAACATCAGCACGCTGGCCACACCCATGGCGCCATAGCCCGCCTGCAAGAGGCGCTGCGGCGCCACACCGCGCTGCATCAGCCGACCAGCGCCGATGTTGCCCACCATGTTGATGCCCGCCGCCAGCGCGGTGGCCAGCCCGGACCACGCCGGGCCCAGACCGGCCTGCGCATAAATCGAGGGCAGGAAGCCCACCACCGAGAGCCACTGCGCCGAGTACACCGCGAAGGCCAGGGCCAGCAGCCAGGGGCCGCGCGCGTTCAGGGTCTGCGCGAGCCGTGTGAGCCAGTCGCCGGGGGTGCGAACCGCCGCAGGCGGATCTACCGGCAGAACCGTCCACACCGCGACGGCCAGAGCAGCCGACAGGGCGGCCCCCAGCCACCACCAGGACGGCCAGCCCAGGGCCGCGATCCAGGGCGGTCCGGCCAGCAGGGCCAGCGCCGTGCCCACCGGCATGTAGGCCCCCCAGGCGCCCATGCGGGCATCGAGCTGCGCTGGCGGCACGTGACGTCGCACCAGGCTGGGACCCGGCATCACCGTCATCAGAAAGCCCAGGCCCTCGACGGCGCGCAGCACCAGCAGCACGCGCACGTCGGTCGCGAAGCCGCCCGCCGCACTGGCGGCCGACACCAACGCGAGGCCGGTCACCATCACACGGCGCAGCCCCAGGCCGTCCGCCGCCAGGCCCACAGCAAGCCCCAGGCCCATGCCGGCGAGTTGCACCAGCGAAATCAGAAAGCCCGCCTGCACCAGGCTGATGTCCAGCGCCTCGCGCAAGGCCGGCAGGGCCGGCGGCAGCTTGCCCACGTGGATCGCCGCGCAGACGCCGGCGGCGATCACGAGCAGCGAACGGTCGAGGCGAGCGGTCATGGGCCCCGACGTTGCGCTCAGGCGTCCAGCAGGCGCGTACCGGTCAGGCGCGCATGCTCGCGACCCGCGAAACGATCGGTCATGCCGGCGATGTAATCGGCGATGGCGCGGGGCCGGTCCGCCTGCTGCGCGTAGGCGGACGGCATCTCGGAGGGCGACGACCGGTAGGCGTCGAACAGTTCGCGCACCACCTGCCGGGCCACGCCGGTGGTCTGCATCACCTGCGGATGGCGGTACAGGTTGCGCGACAGGAACTGCTTGAGAGTGGTCGAACGTTCACGCATGTCTGCGCTGAACTGCACCAGGGGCGGCAGGCGACGCACCGCATCGGCATCGGCTGGCGCGGCGTCGCGCAGGGCCGCCGCCGTGGCGTCGATCACATCATGCACCTGCGCGCTGAGCATCAGCCGGATGGCCTCGTACAGGAGCCGCCGGCCGCCCAGAGCGGGATGGGCAGCCAGCGCGGCACGCCGATAGCCGTCGAAGAGGGGGACCTGCTCGAGCTGCTCCATCGTCAGCAGGCCCGAGCGCACGCCATCGTCGATGTCGTGTGCGTTATAGGCGATCTCGTCAGCCAGGTTGCACAGCTGCGCCTCGAGGCTGGGCTGGGTGCGCTCCAGGAAGCGCCGCCCCACCCCGCCCGGTTCTCGCGCCTCCAGGGCCTGCGCATTCGCGCGAGAGCAGTGCTTGAGGATCCCCTCGCGGGTCTCGAAGCTGAGGTTCAGGCCGTCGAACTGCGGATAGCGCTCCTCCAGTTGGTCGACCACCCGCAGGCTCTGCAGGTTGTGCTCGAAGCCACCCTGTTCGGCCATGCACTCGTTGAGCGCGTCCTGGCCGGCATGGCCGAAGGGCGTGTGCCCGAGATCGTGCGCCAGCGCGATGGCCTCGACCAAGTCCTCGCACAGGCCCAGCGGCCGGGCGATGGAGCGCCCGAGCTGCGCCACCTCGATCGAGTGCGTGAGACGCGTGCGAAAGAGGTCTCCCTCGTGGTTCAGAAAGACCTGGGTCTTGTAGACCAGGCGGCGAAACGCGGTCGAATGAACGATCCGGTCACGGTCACGCTGGAACTCGGTGCGGTGCGGCGTGGCAGTCTCGGGGTGACGCCGGCCGCGACTGCGCCGGGGGTCGCTGGCGTAAACGGCGCCCCCACGTTCGCCCACTGCGTGTGGCTCCCTGCCCCCCGAGGGGGCCTTCGCGCCTTGGGGCGGCCCGGCGGCGTGCATGTCGCCCCCACCCCCCGAGGGGGCCTTCGCGCCTTGGGACGGCCCGGCGGCGCTCATGGCCTCATACACAACAACGGTCGATGACTTGCGCGACCAGGGCATCCGGGGCGGCACGCAGCGCCGCGCGCCCGGGCCCGTCGATCACGACGAAGCGGATCTCGCCGGCCTCGGCCTTCTTGTCCAGGCGCATCAGCTCCAGATAGCGCGGCGCGCCCAGGCGAGGGCCCTGCGTGGGCAGGCCGGCCGCCGCGATGAGTCGGGTGCAGCGCTCGACGAAGTCGGCCTGCAACAGTCCGAGCTCGCGCGACAGCTGCAGCGCCATCACCATGCCGCAGCCCACCGCCTCGCCATGCAGCCACTGGCCGTAGCCCAGACCCGCCTCGATGGCGTGACCGAAGGTGTGGCCGAAATTCAGGATGGCGCGCAGGCCGGACTCACGCTCGTCCTGCCCCACGACCTGCGCCTTGATCTCGCAGCTGCGTCGCACCGCATGCGCCAAGGCCTGCGGGTCGCGCGCCATCAGCGCCGGCAGGTTGGCTTCGATCCAGTCCAGGAAGGCCAGGTCGGCAATGGGCCCGTACTTGATCACCTCGGCCAGTCCGGCGCTCAGTTCGCGCGCGGGCAGCGTGCGCAAGGTGGACAGGTCGCACACCACCAGCTGCGGCTGGTAGAAGGCGCCGATCATGTTCTTGCCCAAGGGGTGGTTGATGGCGGTCTTGCCGCCCACCGAGGAGTCGACCTGTGCCAGCAGCGTTGTGGGCACCTGCACGAAGGGCACGCCGCGCATGTAGCAGGCCGCCGCGAAACCGGCGATGTCGCCCACCACGCCGCCGCCCAGGGCATAGAGCACCGTCTTGCGGTCGCTGCCCCGCTCCAGCAGCGCGTCGAAGATCTGGTTCAGGGTGGTCCAGGTCTTGTGCGCCTCGCCATCGGGCAGAGTCACCACCCCCACCTGCGCGTAATGCCCGCGCAGGGCGTCCTGCAGGGCCTGGGCGTACAGCGGACCGACGGTGGTGTTGGTAACGATCAGGGCCGCGTGGGCCCGCGGCAGGTCCCAGCGGGCCATCTGGCCGATCAGGTTCTCTGCGATGAGGATGGGGTAACTGCGGTCCCCCAGTTCGATGCGGACTTGCTCCACGGGTACGTTCGCCGACATCACGCAAGTGTAAGACGGCGTGTCGGTCAACCCGCCCGCCCCGCCTAAAGCCCTGTGCGCCGGGTGCGGCCGGTTCTCAGGCCTTGGGCAGTGCGCCGGCCAGTTCCAGCTGCATCACGATCATGTTGACCAGAGCCTGCAGGCTGGGGCGTGCGGTGTCGACCACGAGGTGGGCCGTCTCCCGGTACAGCGGGTCGCGCTGGGCATGCAGGGCCCGCAGGCGCTCCATCGGGTCGTCCACCTGCAGCAGCGGTCGGTTGCGGTTGTGGCGCACCCGGTCGTAGACCTGCTCGGGGGTGCTGCGCAGGTACACCACCCGGGTGGCGGCGCGCAACTGCTGTCGGTTCGCCTCGCGCAGCACCGAGCCGCCGCCGGTGGCCAGCACCATGGCGTGGTCCTGCGTGGTGAGGTCCTGGATCACGGCTTCTTCGAGGTCGCGAAAGGCCTGCTCCCCCTGCTGCTCCCAGAACGCGCGGATCGGGCAGCCCACGCGCTCCTCGATCACATGGTCGGAATCGACGAAATCCAGCCCGAGCCGGCGCGCCAGCAGCTTGCCGACAGTCGTCTTGCCGGAGCCGGGAAGGCCGACCAGTGCGATGGAGGTCACGGAAACAGGCCCGAAACGGGAGTGGCACCGCGTGGCGCGGCGGTAGACCGATGATACCCGTGGCTCCGCAGGCAGCCCCGTGGCAGGCCCCTAGCGCACCCCCGGCCGTTCGGTGATCACCTTGGGCGTGATGAACACCAGCATCTCCTGCTTGTTGCTGGAGCGCTGGCGGTTCTTGAACAGGTTTCCCACCGCCGGCAGGTCCCCCAAGAGGGGTACCCGGGCCTCGTTCTCGGTCTCGGTCAGCTCGAAGATGCCACCGATCACCACCGTGCCACCGTTCTCGACCAGCACCTGGGTGCGTATGTGCTTGGTGTTGATCGCGATTCCGGCTGCGGTGGTCTCGCCGCGACTGTCCTTGTTGATGACGAGGTCCAGGATGATGTGGCCCTCGGGTGTGATCTGGGGCGTGACCTCGAGCTTGAGCGTGGCCCGACGGAACGCCACCGCAGTGGCGCCGCTGGAGGTGGCCTGCTGGTAGGGAAACTCGGTGCCCTGCTCGATCAGGGCCTTGGTCTGGTCGGCGGTGACGATGCGCGGGCTGGACACCAGCTTGCCCTTGCCGTC
>CAZUKC010000081.1:0-7629 GCA_964620375.1 uncultured Ramlibacter sp.
CCTGGGTGAACCCCCGCAACCTGCCGGCCGCCGAGTCCGAGCGGGTGCTGGGCAAAGCCATCGACCACGAATACAACCTGGGCGACTTGCTGCGCCGACCGGGCGTGGGCTACGAGGCCCTGGTCGGGATGGACGGTGGCAAGCACGCCGGCGACCTGGTTTCACGTGAAACACTGGGCGATCTGTACGAGCCGGTGGTGGAGCAGATCGAGATCGCGGCCAAGTACTCGGGCTATATCGAGCGCCAGAAGGACGAGGTCCAGCGATCGGCGTACTACGAGCACCTGCGCCTGCCCCCTGAGCTGGACTATCTGCAGGTGACGGCCTTGAGCATCGAGGTGCGCCAGAAGCTGGCCAAGCACCGGCCCGAAACCCTGGGGCAGGCCTCTCGGATCTCGGGCGTGACGCCGGCCGCCATCTCCCTGCTGCTGATCCACCTGAAAAAGAGCCGATTCAAAGGCTTTGCCGACGCCGCGCCGGTCGAGCAGCAGGCCGCATGAGCGACCCGTCGATCGCCGGCCGGCTGGAGGCCGGGGCCCGGAGCCTGGGCCTGGCGCTGACGCCTGGGCAGCAGGCCCAGCTGCTGGAGTACCTCGGCCTGATCCAGAAGTGGAACCAGGTCTACAACCTCACGGCGGTGCGGGATCCACAGGAGATGCTGAGCCATCACCTGCTGGACAGCTTGGCGGCGGTCGGCCCGCTGCAGCGCCACGCTGGAGGCCGGCCCTTGCGCCTGCTGGATGTCGGGTCCGGCGCCGGCCTGCCCGGCGTGGTCATCGCCATCTGCTGCCCGGAGATCGCCGTCGACTGCGTGGACACGGTCGGGAAGAAGGCCGCCTTCGTTCAGCAGGCCGCCCTGACCCTGAAGTTGCCGAACCTGCGAGGGCTGCATGACCGCGTCGAGCGGCTGGCGGGACCGTATGACGTCATCGCTTCTCGCGCTTTTGCCTCTCTGGCCGACTTTGTCGTTTGGTCAGGCGGGGCGCTGGGGGAGGGCGGCGCCTGGCTGGCCATGAAGGGCAAGTACCCCGACGAAGAGGTCGCGGCCTTGCCCCAGGGGATCGCCGTGTTCCACGTGGAACCATTGCACGTCCCGGGCCTGAATGCCGAGCGTTGCCTGCTCTGGCTTAAAAAGGTGGAGCCGGTCACGTAAACTCGGCCCTCCGGCGACCGCGCCGGGTGTTTGTTCTTCGTTCGCTTTTCCGCAGTTCCTCCCGGCCCTGACCCATGTTTGGCGTTGCAGACTACGGCGCGTTTGTCGCCGCCATCGTCCTGTTTCTGGCCCTGCCCGGCCCTGGAAATCTGGCGCTGATCACGTCCACCGGCAAGGGTGGGCTGCGCGGGGGTCTCGCCGCCACGCTAGGGGTGATGGCCGCCGACCAGGTTCTGCTCTGGGGCGCGGTCGCGGGCATCGCGGCCCTGCTGGTGGCATATCCGGCCGCGTTCTACGCCGTCCAGTGGCTGGGCGCCGCCTACCTGGCGTGGCTGGGGATCCGGATGCTGCTGGCCAAGCCGGGCGACCAGCCCGTGCTGAACATCCAGGCGGGCCACTACTTTCGCCAGGCCGGCCTGATCACCTTGCTCAACCCGAAGGCGATTGTGTTTTACGTCGCCTTTTTCCCGCTCTTCATCGATCCGGCCCATCACCAGGGCCTGCTGACGTTCGGCGTGATGGCCGTCACCATTGCGGCCCTCACCTTCGCCTATGGCCTGATCGTGGTCCTGATGGTCCACTACCTGGCCGAGCGACTGCGGGCCCAGCCCTGGATTGGGCGCCTGCTCGAAAAGACGGCGGGCGTGTTCCTCATCGGCTTCGGCCTGAAGCTGGCGGTCGGCAAGTGAACACAGCATCCGCAATACAAGTGAGCGATTACTTTTTCTACAAGGCGCCCCAGGCGACGGGATACTGATGGCCAAGATTTTTTGCATTGCCAACCAGAAGGGCGGGGTGGGCAAAACCACCACCACGGTCAATCTGGCGGCCGGCCTGGCCAATGTCGGCCAGCGGGTGCTGCTGGTGGACCTGGATCCGCAGGGCAACGCCACCATGGGCTCGGGCGTGGACAAGCGCCAGCTGACGCACACCCTGTACGACGTGCTGCTGGAGTCCGTCGCCATCGCGCAGGCCCGGGTCAAGGCCGAGCGCTGCGGCTACGACGTCCTCGGCGCCAACCGCGAACTGGCGGGCGCCGAGGTCGAACTGGTCGATCTCGAGCGCCGCGAAAAGCGCCTGAAGCAGGCCCTGGCCGAGGTGGATGCCGAGTACGACTTCGTCCTGATCGACTGCCCGCCGTCCCTGTCCATGCTCACGCTCAACGGCCTGTGCTCGGCCCATGGCGTGATCGTGCCCATGCAGTGCGAGTACTTCGCGCTCGAGGGCCTGTCCGACCTGGTCAACACCATCAAGCAGGTGCATGCCAACCTCAACCCCGACCTGCAGGTGATCGGCCTGCTGCGCGTGATGTTCGATCCGCGCATCACCCTGCAGCAGCAGGTGAGCGACCAGCTCAAGGCGCACTTCGGCAGCAAGGTCTTCGACACCGTCATCCCGCGCAACGTGCGACTGGCCGAAGCCCCCAGCTACGGCCTGCCCGGCGTGGTGTTCGACCCGGCGGCGCGGGGCAGCCAGGCCTTCGTCGAATTCGCGCGCGAAATGGTCGCGCGCGTGCAAACGCCCTGACCGCGCACCGGTGACGCCCGAACACGTCCTGATCCTGCCCGGCTGGCAGAACAGCGGACCCGCCCACTGGCAAAGCCGCTGGGAGGCGCTGCACGGTTACGCGCGCGTGGAGCAGCATGACTGGATGCATCCCTTGCGCGGTGACTGGATCACCCGGCTCGAAGACGTGGTGACCTCGCGCGAAGGGCCGGTGGTGCTCGCCGCTCACAGCCTGGGCTGCATCCTCACCGCCGCCTGGGCCACCATCAGCCGCAACGCGCACCGCGTCCAGGCGGCCTTGCTCGTCGCCCCGGGTGATGTCGAGCGGCCCGAGCTGCAGGCGCCGCTGCGCAGCTGGTCGCCGATCCCGATGCAGCCGCTGCCCTTTCCCAGCGTGCTGATCGCCAGCCGCGACGACCCCTATTGCCGCTACGAACGTGCACAGGCCCTGGCCCACGCCTGGGGCTCAGGCCTGGTGGATGCGGGCGAGGCCGGCCACCTGAACGCCGACTCCGGCCTGGGCGACTGGCCCGAGGGCCATGCCCACCTGCGAGCCCTGATGAATTCCTGATTGTTTAGACCCGAAAGAAGAAGACCACATGGCGACGAAGAAACCCAAGGGACTGGGCCGCGGCCTCGAAGCACTGCTCGGACCGCGCGTGGACGACAGCAAGGACACGGCGCCCGCAGCACCCGGACAGCCCGCCTCGCTGCTGCTGGCGGACATGGTGCCGGGCGTCTACCAGCCCCGCACCCGCATGGACGAAGGCGCGCTCTACGAACTGGCCGAGAGCATCAAGGCGCAGGGCATCATGCAACCGATCCTGGTGCGCAAGCTCGCCAGCGGCGCGCAGGCCGGCAAGTACGAAATCATCGCGGGCGAGCGCCGCTTTCGCGCGGCGCGCCTGGCGGGCCTGGACAGCGTGCCGGTGCTGGTGCGCGAGGTGGCCGACGAGGCCGCTGCCGCCATGGCCCTCATCGAGAACATCCAGCGCGAAGACCTCAACCCGCTGGAAGAAGCGCAGGGCCTGCAGCGCCTGATCCGCGACTTTGGCCTCACCCACGAACAGGCGGCCCAGGCCGTGGGCCGCTCGCGCAGCGCCGCGTCCAACCTCCTGCGACTGCTCAATCTGGCCGAGCCGGTGCAGGCCCTGCTGATGGCGGGTGACCTGGACATGGGCCATGCGCGCGCGCTGCTCACGCTCGAGCGCGCGGCGCAGATCACCGCGGCCCACCAGATCACCGCGAAGAAACTCTCGGTGCGCGAGGCCGAGCGCCTGGCCAAGAAGCTCACCGCGGAATTCACCCTGGTTTCGCCCAAGCCGAAGAAAGAGAAGTCACGCGATCTGCGGCGGGTGGAAGAAGAACTGTCGGACCTGCTCACCGCCGAGGTGGAGGTGCGGGTCAAAAAACGCGTGAAGCGCGCCGGTCGCCTCGAGGAGATGGGCGAGCTGGCGATCGCCTTCGGGTCGCTTGACGCCCTCAATGGCCTGATCGAGCGGCTGCGCGGGCCGACAGCCTGAGCCAGCGACGCCAACGAAAAAGCCCCGCAGCGCGGGGCTTTTGTGCATCGGGCGGCCGTCAGATCACTCCAGCTTCAGGTTGATCCTGCGCGCCACCTCGCCCCACTTGTTCGAGTCGTTCGTCAGACGCGTCACCGTGTCGGCCGGCGAGGCCGCCACCACCTCCTGGTCGCTCTGGCGCAGCTTGTCCACCACGTCGGGCGCGCGCAGCGCTGCGGACATCGCGGCGTGCATGGCCTGCACCACCGGCGCCGGCGTGCCCTTGGGCGCGAACAGCACCAGTGCGAAGGAAGCATCGAAGCCCGGAAAGCCCGCCTCGGCCACCGTCGGCACTTCCGGCAGCAGCGAAGAACGCTTGCTGCCCGACACCGCCAGGGCCACCAGCTTGCCGCCCCGCACATGCGGCAGCACCGTGGGACCGGCCAGGAAGCCGCAGTCCACCTGCCCGCCGATCACGTCCTGCATCGCGGGCGCGGGGCCCTTGTAGGGAATGTGCAGCATCTGGATGCCCGCCGCCGCCTTGAACTGCTCGGTGGTCAGGTGACCCGGCGAGCCCGCGCCGCCCGAGGCGTAGCTCAGTTGCTTTTCCTTGGCCCGGCGCACCAGTTCGGCCACCGTCTTCACGCCCACGCCGGGGTTGCACACCAGCGTCTGGCTGAACGCGCTCGCGCGCATCACCGGCTGCAGGTCGGTGGTCTTGAAGTTCAGCTTGTCATAGACGTGCGGGTTCACCGTGAACAGCGTGTCGGTGGTGAAGAGCCAGGTGTAGCCATCGGCCGCCGCGCGCGCCGCTTCGCCTGCGCCCAGATTGCCCGCCGCGCCGGGCTTGTTCTCCAGCACCAGGGGCTGCTTGAGCGTACCCTGCATTTTTTCCAGCGCGCTGCGCAGCACGATGTCGCTCGGGCCACCGGGCGGCAGGGGCACGATGAACTTCACCGCCTTGTCCGGCCACGCCTGCGCGCTGGCGCCCAGGCAGCCCGCCAGGGCGGCGGTGGCCAGCAGCGTGCGCAGCGCGAATCGGTGCATGCTCAAGTTCGTCTCCTGGTCGTCGTTCGAATCAGAGGGAAAAGATCTTTCCCGGGTTCATGATGTTCTTCGGGTCGAGCGCGCGCTTGATCGTGCGCATCATCTCCACCGCGCCGGCGCCAGCCTCGTCCACCAGAAATCCCATCTTGTGCAGGCCCACCCCGTGCTCGCCGGTGCAGGTGCCGCCCAGGCTCAGGGCCCGTGCGACCAGTTGGTGATTGAGCTTCTCGGCCAGCTCGGTTTCTTTCGGGTCGGTCGGATCGAGCAGGTAGCCGAAGTGGAAGTTGCCGTCGCCCACATGGCCCACGAGGAAGTAGGGCAGGCCGCTTGCGTCGGCTTCCTTCACCGAATCGAGCAGGCAGTCCGCCAGGCGCGAGATCGGCACGCAGGTGTCGGTCGACAGCGCGCGGCAACCCGGGCGCGACTGGATCGCCGCGAAATACGCGTTGTGCCGCGCGGTCCACAGGCGCGTGCGCTCTTCGGGCGTGGTGGCCCACTCGAAGGCCTTGCCGCCGAATTCGTTGGCGATGTCCTGCACCACTTGCGCCTGTTCCTCCACGCCCGCGGGCGAGCCGTGAAACTCCATCAGCAGCATGGGCTCTTCACGCAGGGTGAGTTTGCTGTGCGCGTTGACCATGCGCACCGTGTTGTGGTCGATCAGTTCCACCCGCGCGATCGGAATTCCCATCTGGATGATCTGGATGGTGGTGCGCACCGCCGCCTCGATGCTCGGGAACGAGCAGGTGGCCGCCGAGATCGCCTCGGGCAGCGGGTACAGGCGCAGCGTCACCTCGGTGATCACGCCCAGGGTGCCTTCGCTGCCCACGAACAGGCGGGTGAGGTCATAGCCGGCCGAGGATTTCTTGGCGCGCGTGCCGGTGCGGATCACCTCGCCGCTGGCGGTCACCACCTCCAGGGCCAGCACGTTCTCGCGCATCGTGCCGTAACGCACCGCGTTCGTGCCGCTGGCGCGGGTGGCGCTCATGCCGCCGATGGACGCGTCCGCGCCCGGGTCGATCGGGAAAAAGAGGCCCGTGCTCTTGATCTCCTCGTTCAGCTGCTTGCGCGTCACCCCGGGCTGCACGGTCACCGTGAGGTCCTCGGCGTTGACGGCCAGCACCTTGTTCATACGGCTCACGTCGATGCTGATGCCGCCCTGCACCGCCAGCAGATGGCCTTCGAGGGACGAGCCTACGCCGAAGGGAATCACCGGCACCTCATGCTGCGAGGCCAGGGCGACGGCGTCGGCCGCGTCCTGGGTGCTTTCGGCAAAGACCACGGCCGCCGGCGGCGGCACGCTGAAGGGGGACTCGTCACGGCCATGCTGCTCGCGCACCGCCATCGCGGTTGAACACCGGGTGCCAAAGCGCGCCTTCAGCGCCTCGATCAGGGCGGCAGGGACCTCGCGCGGGGTCACGGGCACCAGGTGGGTGAAGGCGGTCGGAGCGTTCATGGCGGGCTTTCCTCGGGCAGGCGCGAAGTGTACGCAACCGTAAGCACCCCGTCTGCGCGGGTTTTCGAGCCGGTCTTGCACAATGGCGGTTTCGCCCCCTGCACTTGAGACCACTGGAGACCCCATGGGCAACCGCCTCACCCAGATCGCCACCCGCACCGGCGACGACGGCACCACCGGCCTGGGAGACAACACCCGCGTGCCCAAGCACCACCTGCGCGTACAGGCCATGGGGGACGTGGACGAACTCAATTCCCACATCGGCTTGCTCTTGTGCGAACCCCTGCCCAAGGACGTGCGCGCCCTGCTGGTGGAGGTGCAGCACCAGTTGTTCAACCTGGGCGGAGAGCTTTCGATTCCCGGTTTCGAGCTGCTGCAGCCCGAGGCGGTGGCCGCTCTGGACCAGGCCCTCGAGGGGCACAACGCGGCGCTGCCCAAGCTGGAGGAATTCATCCTGCCGGCCGGCACCCGCGCTGCCGCCCAGGCCCATGTCTGCCGCACCGTCGCCCGGCGAGCCGAACGGGCGGTGGTCGCGTTGGGCGCCCAGGACCCCCTGCGTGACGCGCCCCGTCAGTACCTGAACCGCCTGTCCGACCTGATGTTCGTGCTGGCGCGGGTGCTCAACCGGATGAACGGCGGGGATGACGTCTATTGGAAAAGCCGGCGCCTGACCGGGGCGGACGGCACCGCAACGGGCTGATCAGCCCTGCGCCGGGCCCGACGGTCCTGTCGGGGCGGCGCCCTGGCGGCGGCAGGCGTCGCTGCAGTACTTCACCTCGTCCCAGTTGCGCTCCCAGCGCTTGCGCCAGGTCATGGGCCGGCCGCAGGCCACGCAGGGCTTGCTGGGCAGGTGCTGCTTGTTGCCCTTGAAACCGCGAGGGTTGACCATCCTCCAATTATCCCGCCCCAACTGCTGAGTATTTGTACATGGGTACAAACCCTCGTCATTAAATCGAAAGCATTGTTTT
>CAZUKC010000082.1:0-7594 GCA_964620375.1 uncultured Ramlibacter sp.
GATGCGCAGAGACTCGTCCAGCGAGATGCTCGGCACCCGGTTGATCTGCGGCGTGAGCGCGCCCTCCTTCATCGTCGGCATGAAACTCTTGCCCAGAAAGGGGAACAGCCCCAACGAAGCCGCCAACAGCGCCAGTGCCACCAGCAGGGTGCGACGCCGGTTGTCCAGGGCTGCATCGAGCAAGGCCAGGTAACGGGTCTTGAGAAAGGCCACCACCCGCGTGTCATGGTCGGCCCCGCCCTTGAGGACATACGAGCACAGCACCGGCGAGAGAAACAGCGACACCAGCAGCGACACGAACAGCGCGATCGCGATGGTCAGGGCCAGCGGCGCGAACAGCTTGCCCTCGATTCCCTGCAGCGTCATGAGCGGCAGGAACACCAGGATGATGATCAGGATGCCGAAGATGGTGGGCGTCGCCACCTCCTGCGTGGCCTGCAGGATCAGGCGGATGCGAGAGCCCGCTTCGGTGGCGTTGCCCAGGCGGTGGTAGACGTTCTCCACGACTACCACTGTTGCATCCACCATCAGGCCGATCGCAATCGCCAGGCCCCCCAGCGACATCAGGTTGGCCGACATGCCCAGGCGGTTCATCATGATGAAGGTCACCAACGGCGTGATCACCAGGGTGGCCACCACGATCAGGCTGGAGCGCACGTCGCCCAGGAAGATGAACAGCACCACCACCACCAGGAAGATGCCCTCGATCAGCACCTTGCCTACGGTCCACAGCGCGGAGTCCACCAGTTCGGTACGGTCGTAGTAGGGGACGATCTTCAGGCCGCCGGGCAGCATACCCTTGGCGTTGATCTCGTCGACCCGTTCCTTCACGCGTGTGACGATCTCCTTGGCATTGCCGGCCCGCATCATCAGCACGATGCCCGAGACCGCCTCGGTGTAGCCGCCCTTGATGATGGCGCCCTGGCGCACCTCGCTGCCGATACGCACCTCGCCCAGGTTGCTCACGTACACCGGCACACCGCCGGTCTCCTTGACCACGATGCCGGCGATGTCCTCCACGCTGCGGATCAGGCCTACGCCGCGCACCAGGAACTGCTCGGTGGACATGGGCAGCACGCCGCCACCCGCGTTGGCGTTGTTGGCGGCGATCGCGTCGGCCAGGTGCTGCACGGTCAGCCCGTGATAGCGCAGGCTGGCCGGGTCGGCCACCACCTGGAACTGGCGCACGTAGCCGCCCTGCGAGTTGATCTCGGCCACCCCGGGGATGGACCGCAGCAGCGGCCGCACCACCCAGTCCTGCACGATGCGCCGCTCGGCCAGTTCGGCCGGCGTCAGCGCACGCTGACCGTCGTCGGGGTGCTCCAGGGTGTACTGGTACACCTCGCCCAGGCCGGTGGATACCGGCCCCAGCACGGGGGTGACCCCGGCCGGCATGCGCGAGCCCACCTCGATCAGCCGCTCGGTGACCAGCTGGCGCGCGAAGTACACGTCGGTCTTGTCGGTGAAGACCAGGGTGATGATGGACAGGCCACTCTTGTTCAGGGACCGCATCTCGACCAGCCCAGGCAGGCCGGTCATCGCGATCTCCAGGGGCACGGTCACGAAGCGCTCGATTTCCTCGGGTGAGCGGCCCTGAAATTCGGTGGCCACCTGCACCTGGACGTTGGTCACGTCCGGAAAAGCGTCCACCGACAGGCGCATGGACTCGCGCACGCCGAAAGCGCATAGCACCAGGGCGACCACTACCACCAGCAGGCGCTGGCCCAGGGCCGCGCGAAGGAGGGATTGCAGCATCAGTCAGGTTCCTTTCGCAAGGCGCTCACAGCGCGGTGCCGTCGCGGATGCGAGTGGGCGCTTGGATGTCGACGGTCCAGACGATGCCGTCGCCGATCTGGCTCGTGCTGCAGCTGTCGATGATGGTCTGACGGATGGCGTCCACCATGGCGTCCTCGCAGAGCACACACACCATCAGCTTGGGCGTGAAGTCGGTCAGTTCGTCCTTCACAGTGCGCTTGGCCACGGCGGCGGGTGCGGTGAATCCCTCGGCCTTGAACACGGTCACACCCGGGAAGTTGGGAATGGCCCGCAGGGCCTCGCGCAGGCGGTCTAGGCGGTTGGGGCGCACGATGGCGCGGATTTCTTTCATGGCTGTCACCTCACTCGAGTTCTGAGCGCTTGCGCTCGTTGTTCATGTGGAAGGCACCCTCCACCACGATGGGGATGCCTGCGGTGACGCCCTTGATCACGGGGCGCAGTCCGTCCTGCGTGGCGGGGCCGAGTTCGACCGGGGTCAGGCGGTAGGAAAGGCCGGACTCGCGCACATAGACATGGTCTCGGTCGTTCTCGCGCACAACCGCCGCCACCGGCACCGCTGGCTGGCGCACCGCCGGACCGACCAGCCGCAGCGTGGCCAGCATCTGCGGCTTGAGCTGACGGTCGCGGTTGTCCACCTGGGTGCGGATGGTCACGGTGCGGGTGTCCGGCGCTACGGTGTCGCTGATGAAGACCACCTTGCCCTTGAGCCTGCGGTTTTCCAAAGCGGGCACCGTCACCTCCACGCCTTGTCCCAGGGTGACCGTGCGGGCCGTCTGCTCGGGCAGCGCGCCGATCACCCAGACATTGGACAGGTCGGCCACGGTGTACAGCGGGTCACCCGGCTGCGTCACCTGGCCCTGCGACACGGTGCGCTCGGTCACCACGCCGGCAATGGTGGCGGTGACGTTGGCGGCCTCTTGCAGGCTGCCGGTAGCGGCCAGGCGCTGGATGCCGTCGGCCGGCATGCCCATGAGCCGCAACTGGTCGGCGGCAGCGCGCGATTCGGCCCGCGCGATGGTCAGCTCGGTCTCGCGGCGTTGCAGTTCGGCCGAGCCGATCACGTCGGCCTGGATCAACTGGCGCGCGCGCTCGACCGCGCGCTCGGCCAGGCTGGCCTGGGAATTGGCGCGCAGATAGGCCAGTTGCGCGGTGGTCAGTTCCGGGCTGGCGATACGGGCCAGGGTCTGACCTGGGCGCACGGGTTCGCCCACCTCGGCCAGCACTTGGGTGATCCGGCCGGTCACGCCGGCGCCGATGCGGGTGACCAGCTTCTCGTTCGCGTCGATGCGGCCGACCACCTCCTGCACGGTGGCGATTTCGGCCAGTGGTACCTCGCCCACCTTGAAGTGGTGGGCCATCGAGGCTTGCACGCGCACCACGTTCGGGTCGGCGGCCGGCGCGCTGGCGGCGGAAGCCGGCGCCTGGGCGGTGGCGGGGCCAGCCCCTTGCTTGCCGCAGCCGGCCAGGACCAGGGCCGCCAGGGCCGGGGCCAGCCAGCGCAGGGAGGACGCGAGCGGGAATCGGGAGGGAATCCGGTGGGAGTGGGACATCGTGACCTCCTTCAGGGTCGGGCGGAAAGCATGGATTCAGGAACGGTGTAGCGGCCGGCGAGGAACTCCAGTTCCACCGCGGCGGCCTGCTGCCGGAAACGGGCGTCGATCAGGTCGGCGCGCACGGAGCGCAGCAGGCGCTGGGCGTCCAGCACCTCGAGGATGCCGCGCTCGCCGAAGCGGTAGGCCGCCTGTGCCACGCGCAGGGCCGCCTCGGCATCGGGCAAGGCGCCGCGACTGAGAGCGTCCACGCGCAGGCGCGCGACCTCCAGCGCCTTGGCAGCCGATTGGATCTGCAGCGACAGCTCGTTGCGCCGCCCTTCCATCAGCGTCTGGGCGCGGGTGAGTTCGGCCGCGGCTTCGTCGATGCGGCCGCGGCCCTGATCCAGCAGGGGCAGGCGCACGCCGACGCTGAACACGCCCTGGCGGAACTCACGCTCGCGGTTCTCGCCATAGCGAAGGTCCACCCCGGGGAAGCGGCTGGCGCGGGCCTCGCGCAGCTGGGCCTCGCGGCGCGCGACCTCGGCGCGCAGCTGGGCCAGCTCGGGGTTGCGCTCCTGCGCTTCGCGCTGCAGCTGCTCGGTCCCCGGCACGGCCGGCACGTCGGACAGCGAGGCCGACAGGCGCCAGCGCGCAGGCAACTGGCCGGCCGCCAGCCGGTTGACCGCCAGGGCCGCCTGATCCACCTGCAGGCGCGCAGCCTCGAAGCGCTGGCGCGCGTTCACGACTTCTGCGTCGGCCTTGATCGATTCCAACCGGGGTGCTTCGCCACTTTGCACCCGGGCCCGCACGCGCTCGCGGATCTGCTCGAGCAGTTGCAGCGCGTCGCCGGCCGCCTCGGCTTCTTCGCGGCGCAGCAGCCACTCGTAGGCCTTGAGCCGCACCTGGGCGATCAGGTCGTTGGCGGTGGCCGCCACCTGCTGGCGGCTACCTTCCAGGCCGAACTGCGCGCCCTCGATGCGGGCGCTGCGCAGCGTGGGGTTCTCGAGGCGCTGCATCACGCCCCAGCTGCTCAGGCTACCGCCGACGGCGCTGGGCAGGCGGGCGCGCGCCTGGCCGCTGCCAGCCTCGATCTCGGGATTGGGCAGGGCCGCGGCGGTGACGACCGCTGCGCTGGCCGCATCGCGGCCCTGCAGGGCCGCGCGCAGGTTTGGGTTGTAGCGCTGGACCAGGGACACGAGGTCGGCCAGGGATAGGACGACCGCATCCCCGGCCGCGGCATCGGTGGGGGCGGGCGCCACCAGGGGGGTGGGCGGTGCCGGGGTTTGGCCAGGCACCGCCGGGGCGGTGCTCTGGGCCAGCGCGTTGCCGCCCGCCAGCACCAGCAGGGCATGGCAGACGGGGCGCAGGATCGGGCGCAGATTCATCATGGGCATGTCATGTCCGCGGTCATGCCGCGGCCTTCGGGTGAGGGAACTACGAACGGTCAGCGCCACGCGCGGCGTCTGTCAGACGCGCGGGCAGCGTGCAAGGCGTCAGACGCTGGCGCGGGGAGGGCGTTGCGGCGGCGGAGCCTGGAATTGCGGCCGCAGCGGCCGCACGGTGTCAGCGGCGGCCACGGGCACGCCGGTCTCGAACTGCATCGGGGGCACCAGAGCCCAGTCGCGGTCCAGTGATTCCCGCTCCGCTTCCGCGGCGCTGGCGGGTGCCGGCAGGGGGGTCTCCACCACATCGCCGTAGAAGAAGGGCGTGGCCTCGCCGGCCAGCACCTGAACTCCCAGCAGCGCCAGCGCGCAGGCCAGGGTGGCCAGCACGCCGGCCGCCCAGGCGAACCACCCCCCTTGCGCCAGGCGAGCGATCAGGGAGGGGGCGCGGGTGGCAGGCATGGTGTGGTGAAGGTGGGGACGGGCATGAGTTTAAGAAGAGACCGACATCCCCTGCAGACGTCGGGTTATCCCGAACCCCGGGTAGGGTCCTGATCGGATAGCCGTCGGTTACAGCGGACCCCCAATGGTGCGGGGGATCTCTCGGACTTTCGCACGCTGGTGTAATGGTCAAATTGAAATATACACAGCAGAGGCTCAGCCATGCAGTCAGTTTTTCAGCGCTTGATCGCCTTGGCCCTCCTGGCCCTGGCGGGGCTGGCCCAGGCCCAGAGTGGCCAGTGCAGCTTCATCCAGGATCCCAACCTCCAGGCCCAGTGCCGAGCGTCCTCGGGCGGCGGCTCTGGCCAGTGCAGCTTCATCCGCGACCCTGACATGCAGGCCTACTGCCGTGCCACCACCAGCGGCAGCAGCGGGCAGTGCAGCTTCATCCGCAACAGCGACACGCAGTCCCTGTGCCGAGCGGTGACGGAGCGCAACTCGGGCTCTTGCAGTTTCATCCGCGACAACGACACCCAGTCCTATTGCCGCGCGATCACCGGCAGCGGCACCGGCCAGTGCAGCTTTATCCGCAACAGCGACCTGCAGTCCATGTGCCGCGCCTCGACCGGCGGCGGCTCGGGACAGTGCAGCTTCATCCGCGACAACGATATGCAGGCCGCCTGCCGGGCGCGTTTCGGCTGATCCTCAGGTCGCCACCAACGTGAACCGCGGCACCGGTCCGTCCGCCGTGGTCACGGCGTCGCTGAACTCCTCCAGCGGCCGCATCCACACCACCGCCTCGTCGCCCTGGCAGGCCCGGTACAGCACGCCGGTCTTGAGTGTCGCCTCGATGCGGCACAGCCCCACCACGCGGTACAGGCCGCCCTTGTAGTGACGCAGGGTGACGCCGGGCTGGAGGGCGGCAGGGGTAAGAGCAGGGCCGGAGATCGTCATGCCAGGCCTCAGGCGACGGGGGCCGTGCGTGGCGCGGCGCGCAGCACCCGCAAGAACAGAAATCCCGAGATCGACAGATTCAGCAGGTTCCAGGCAATGCCGTTGAGGAAGGCCGCGTGGTAGCTGCCCGTGAGGTCGTACACCCATCCCGACATCCAGCCGCCCAGCGCCATCCCGATCAGCGTGGCCATGACCACCGCACCGACGCGCGCCCCCGCTTCCTGCGGGGGGAAATGCTCGCGGATGATGATGGCGTAGGACGGCACGATGCCACCCTGGAACAGCCCGAACAGCGCTGACACCACGTACAGCGGCACCAAACCGTCAAAGGGCAGGAACAGCAGCAGCGCCACCCCCTGCAGTGCCGACCCCAGAAGCAGCGTGCGGATGCCGCCGATGCGGTCGCAGATCAGGCCCGACACCAGGCGGCTCACGATGCCGCACGCCAGCATCAGCGACAGCATCTCGGCGCCGCGCGCCGCGCCAAAGCCCAGGTCCACGCAGTACGCGACGATGTGCACCTGCGGCATGGACATCGCCACGCAGCAGGCCACACCCGCGATGAACAGCAAGGCCTGGGCGTGCGCCACGGGCAGGCCGAAGGGACGGTCCGTGTTCGGCGCAGCGGCCTGGGGCAGGCCAGGCGGCGGCGCCGGCTGCGTCTGCGGTGGCCTCACGCGCATGCGCAGCGACAGCAGCGCAATGCCCGCCCCGCAGACCAGACCCAGCGCCATGTAGGTGGGTCGCCAGCCGAAATGCTCGATACCCCACTGCACGATGGGCGGCCACACGGTGCCGGCCACGTAGTTGCCGCTGGCGCAGATCGCCACTGCAATGCCTCGGCGCTTGTTCCACCACAGGGCGGTGTCGGCGATCAGGGGTGCGAAGGTTGCGGAGCTTCCCAGCATGCCCAGCAGCAGTCCGTGCGCCAGCCCGAAGGTCCAGATGTTGTCCGAGAGGGCCGCCAGCACATAGCCGGCTGTCACGGCTGCGGCCCCAATGCCCAGCACCGGCGCGATGCCATGGCGATCAGCCATGCGACCCGTCAACACGCCGCCCAAGCCCAGGCAGACCATCATCAGCGTGTAGGGCAGTGACGCGTCCCCGCGCCCGACACCGAACTCGGCCTGCACCGTGGGCAGCACCACTGCCACCACATACATGCCGCCGTTGCCCAAGGTGACGAGGGCCAGTGTGGTCACCAGCCGGCCCGCGGCATAGCGCGAGTCAACGAGGGCAGGGTCGGCGTAGGTGGGGGGCATGGTCTAGCCGATGAGCTTACTCCAGCGCAGGGCAGGTGCCACACGCGCGGTGGCCTAGCCGGTGATGCGACGCACCAACCGGTGCTCCACCTTCTTCTGCGGCGTGATCGCGAAGAACTGTTCTTCCACGCCCTCGCACTCGCCCACGCGCTCCACACCATAGCGCGCGTTCAGGTCGTCCTCGACCAGGGTGGCGGCGGGGAACACGCCCATGCCGCTGGCACCGAAGGTCTTGAGCAAGGCGCTG
>CAZUKC010000083.1:0-3984 GCA_964620375.1 uncultured Ramlibacter sp.
AGGCGGTCTCGGGCTTGCCGAAATCGTCCGGTGCCTCGTAGCGGCGCATGAAGGGCCCGTCGCCCAGGTGTCGTTCCAGGGCTTCCAGTGTGGCGATGAAGCGAGGGTCGCGCGGGTCGATGAAGTTCACCTCCGCCATCAGCAGCGCGCTGGCGTCCAGGTCGTGCCCGCCGAAGCTCTCGACAAAAGACTGCCGCTGCTCGCTCCAGGCCTCGCGCAGGATGCGCCTGCGGATGGTTTCGGCGCGCGCGCGCCAGTAGCTGACCCGCTCGGGCATCGACAGCACCTGGGCGACCTTGGCCAGCCGATCGCAGGCGGCCCACGACATCAGCGCCGACGAGGTGTGCACCCGCGCGCGGGTGCGCAGCTCCCACATGCCGGCATCCGGCTGGTCGTACACCCGGTAGGCCTGCTCGCCGACCGCCTCGAGATAGCCGAACTCGGTGGGCCCCGCCCGCCGAAACAGCCGGTGGTCGTGAAAAGCCTGCGAGGCGCCCAGCACGATGTTGCCGTACACGTCGTGCTGGACATGTTCCGCCGCCTGGTTGCCCACGCGTACCGGCCCCATGCCCCGGTAACCGGGCAGGTGGTCCAGGGTGGACTCCGGCAGGATGTCTTCCTGGCCGATCCCGTAAAGCGGCTGGATATGGCCACCGCGCGAACGCACCACCACGTTGTTCAGCCAGTGCAGGTAGTCCTCCATCGTGGCGACCTCGGAGATGCTGTTCAGGGCCCGCACCACGAAGAAGGCATCGCGCAGCCAGCAGAAACGGTAGTCCCAGTTGCGGCCGCTGTGCGGCGCTTCGGGGATGCTGGTGGTCATGGCCGCGACGATGGCGCCGGTGTCTTCGAACAGCGAGAGCTTGAGCGTGATTGCCGCACGGATGACGGCGTCCTGCCACTCCAGCGGTATTGACAGCGCGCGCGACCAGCTTCTCCAGTGGTCGCCAGTCTGCTGCTCAAAGCCCCGCGCGGTGTCTTCGATGCCCGTGAGCAACGTCTCGTCGGGGCCGAGGATGAAGTTCATCGGGTGGTCGGCGACGAAATAGGTCTCCGACAGGATGTACGACAGCGGCGCGTTGCTGTTCAGGCGCAGCGCGCTGTTGGGGCCGACGTAGCGAATGTGGGTGCTGCCCTGGGTGGTCGTGGGCGCGCTTCGGCCCCAATCAAAGCGTGGGCGCAGCAGCACCCGCATCCGCGGCGAGCCGCCCAGCACCTGGATCCGGCGCACGATGGTCAGGGGCCGGAAAGTGCGCCCGCGGTTGACGAAGCGCGGCGCGAAGTCGGTGATCTCAATGCCCTGGCCGAGCCGGTCGAACAAACGCGTGCGCAGCACCGCGGTATTGGGTTCGTAGCGCTGCTCGCTGCGCATGAAGTCCTCCAGCTCGAAGGCCCAGAGGCTGCCGTTGGGGCTGGGATCGATCAGCGCGTTGAACACCGGATCGCCGTCGAACCGCGGCAGGCAGCACCAGACGATGCAGCCCAAGGGGTCGATCAGGGCGCTGAAGGCGCAGTTGCCGATCATGCCCAGGTTCAGTGAGCGGCCCGGTGTGGGGCGGTCCGTTCCCGGGATCCCGTCGGCACTCATGATTCGCGGCCTGTGTGCCGACCGATTGCCCGTTCCATGACGTCGCGCATGGCGCCAGGGTCGGCGATGCGTTCGCGGGCCACCGAGGGTCCTTCACCCACCTTCACGCCGAGCCCCCCGCGCTGCTGCACGCTGTCGAAGCCGGGCTCGTCGCTCTGGTCGTCGCCGACGAAGACCGGGGTGCGTCCGGCGAAGGGGGCTTCTTGCAGGAAGGCCTCGATCGCCAGTCGCTTGGACGCGCAGCTGGGTTTTGCCTCCACCACCATCTTGCCGCACACGAGCGTCAGGCCCAGCGAACGCTCGACCGCGGCCTGCATCGTCGACAGGCACAGGGCCTGCAGTTGCGGTGCCTGGCGGTAATGCAGGGCGATCGCGCCGCGCTTGGTCTCCATCCTCAGCGCGGGGTGGTCGCGCGTCAGAGCCAGCGCGGCCTCCTGCACCGCCTGCATCGGCTGCACCGCCTCACGGGTCAGGGTGCCGTCGGCGCGACGGCGCTCAGTGCCATGGACGCCCGCCACGCTCAGAACCAGCGGCGCAAGGAAGTGGTCGATCTCCCGGATCGGGCGACCGCTCACGACCGCGACTGCGCCCAGGAGCAGGTCCTGCAGCCGCGCCAGCGTGTCGGGTAGGCCGGGCGGGACAACCACCGCCTGGGGGTGCGATGCGATGTCGACCAGGGTGCCGTCGAAATCCAGGAACAGCGCGCACGACGGGCACAGGGCGTCCGAGAAGGTCATCGCGGGTGACCCTAGCAAGCTGCCCCGCACGCGGCCGTGTCATGGCGGCCCTTGCGTGTGCAGGCGCAGTCCTACCGCGTCAGCGCGCGGGCCCCGGACTTCGGGCCTTGGTGGACCTTACTGGGCGTACACCCCGTCGAGCGAGCGAAAGCCCTTGATCTCGATCGGGTTGCCGCAGGGGTCGCAGAAGAACATGGTCCATTGTTCGCCGGGCAGCCCGGCGAACCGCAGCTGCGGCTCCATCACGAACTTGATCTTCGCGGCGCGCAGGCGAGCCGCCAGCGCTTCCCAGTCGGGCAGGGCCAGCACCAGGCCGAAGTGCGGCATCGGCACCATCGTGTCGCCCACGCGCCCTGTACGCTCGGTGGGAAAGGGCTGGCCCCGGTGCAGAGAGATCTGGTGGCCGAAGAAATCGAAGTCGACCCAGGTGTCAGTGCTGCGACCTTCGGTGCAACCCAGGACGCCGCCATAGAAGCGGCGGGCCTCGTCGAGGTCGGTGACGTGGAAGGCGAAATGGAAGAGGCTGCGCATGGCGTGAGCCTATCCCAGCCCGCGCGCGACCGGCACCCGGGGCAACGATAATGCGGTCATGCAGATCCTGCGCCGCATGACCTTCCTGGCCCGCCTCGTGCTGGCCGGACTCCTGCTGTCGCTCGGGGTGGCCGCGGCCTCGCCCGCGGTCAAGCCGCGCCCACTGGAGCTGGTCTGCTCGGACGGCGTCTTCAAGCTGGTGGCCCCCGGCGCTGCCGGTATGGGCCCCGCCGCGTCTGCTCTCGACTGCCCCCAGTGCCTCCCGGCGGGCGTGCCGCCCGCCGCAGCCTTTGCATGGGTGCCGTCTCAATGGGGCGGTGCGGTGCTGCCGCAGTGCCCTCCGGGCGTCGGTCCCTGCGTGTGCGCGGCCTTGCTGCCGCCGGCGCGCGCACCGCCTGTCGCGTCCGCCTGACGCCCTGCGTGCCGCCTGCCCGACGGGCCTGGCCGCTTTCCGTTTCCATCGCTCGCTGGCGTGGCTCGAGGCCCGGTGCCCGGAACGCGCGTGCGTGCGATCACACCTTCCAGACCCCTTTCTATGCATTTGATGTTGACTCTTTCCACGCGCCAGGCCGCCGGCCTGTTGCTGTCGTGCGCCGCCGGCTTCGGCGGCTTGGCCCAGGCCCACGTGAACCTGGAGTGGCCCGTGGCTGTTGCCGGTACGGCCTACCGGGCGACCTTCAAGATCGGCCATGGCTGCGGCGCTTCACCCACCCGCCAGGTCGTGGTCGAGATTCCGGCGGGCGTGCAGCGCGCCCGCCCCATGCCCCGCCCCGGATGGACCGTCGAGATCCAGCGCGCGCCGCTGGCGCAACCTCGCACCGACCACGGACGCATCGTCACCGAGGACGTGGTGCGTGTCACCTGGACGGCCCGCACGCGCGAGGACATGCTGGATGCTGCCCACTACGACGAGTTCGTGCTGCATGCGCAGATGCCCGCCACGCCCGGTCCCCTGTACTGGCCTGTACGACAGGTCTGTCTCGAGGGTCGCTACGATTGGGTGCAGATACCGGCCTCCGGCCAAAAGCGCGCCGACTTGTCTGCGCCCGCCGCAGTCCTGGAGCTGATACCGGGCGGCGCCGCCGCTGCTCACCACGCCCACTGACCCCCGATGAACCCGACTTCGCA
>CAZUKC010000083.1:3994-7540 GCA_964620375.1 uncultured Ramlibacter sp.
AGGATCCTCCATGTGTATCTTCGTCCTCTCTCGTTGGCTCCTCGCCGCCTGCCTGTTCAGCCTGTGTGCGCTGCCCGCAGCGGCCCAGCCCGCAATGACCAGTCCCCTCAAGGTCGAGGCGGCCTGGGTCCGTGCCAGCGTGCCGGGCCAGGCCGGCACTGGCGCCTTCATGCGCCTGACCGCCAGCGAGCCGATGTCTCTGGTGGGCGTGGCCTCACCGGTGGCGGGGGTCGCCGAGGTGCACGAGATGAAGATGGAGGGCGACGTCATGCGTATGCGCGCCATCCCCTCGCTGCCCTTGCCGGCCGGCAAGGCCGTCGAGCTGCGCCCCGGTGGCCATCACCTCATGCTCATGGACCTGAAGGCACCCCTGAAGCCCGACACGCGTGTACCGCTGACCCTGTTGCTGCGTGACGCCAAGGGCGCGGAGCGCCGCGTCGAGCTGCAGGTGGCCGTTTCGGCGCGCTCGCCCGCCGCCACGGCCAGTGATGCGGGTCATGGTCATGGGCATGGGCATGGGCACGGCACAGGCAGCACGCACGCGCACCCCAAGCACTGAGAACGGCGCGAGGCAACAGACTTTTTCGGTGTTCGGCGCACCCCGTCGTGGCCTGATAAGCTGGTTGTCATTTCTCCCACGGAGCGCCGCCCATGACCGATTCGTCGCAATACGGCTTTGCCAAACTCGTTCCTGGGTTTGACTTCCTGCAAAACTTGGCCAAGGGTACGGCCGAGACCCTGCCCCAGATGCCGAGCCTGTCCAACTGGGTGGCGCCCACCCTGGATGTCGAGGAACTGGAAAAACGCATCCAGGAACTGCGGGCCGTGCATTTTTGGCTCGAGCAAAACTCCAAGGCCCTGTGTGCCACCATCCAGGCGCTGGAGGTCCAGAAGATGACGCTGGCCACCCTCAAGGGCATGAACTGCAGCATGTCCGATCTGGCCCAGGCGATCAAGCTCACGCCGCAGCCCGACACCACCGCGCCGCCGGCGCCCGAACCTGCCGTGGGCCAGGCTTCCAAGTCCGCGAAGTCCGAAAAGTCTGCCGCTGCCGGGGTCATCGATCCGCTCCAGTGGTGGGGCTCCCTCACGCAGCAGTTCCAGCACATCGCATCCTCCGCGATGCAGGAGGCGACTCAGGCCGCGCGGGCCGCTCAGGCTGCGGCCCAGGCGCCCGCGGGGCGTTCGCGTGCCGGTGCCCCGCGCCGTGCGTCGTCATCGGCCGCTGCCGCCTCCGCGCCGCGCAAGGCGCGCAAGTCCAGCCCGCGAACCAAGGGCCAGGCCTGACCCGGTCCTCGTCCGACCTGCCTGCCATGAAGCTGTTCCCCTTCGGTCATGCCACGCACCCGCAATGGCCCATGGGGGCCGGGTTGGTGCTGGCGCAGCTGCGTGCGCAGATGGCGCTGGCCGATTACGCCAGCGCGCCGACGCTGGGCCTGCTGTACATCACCGACCACTACGCGCCCCACGCGCGCGAAATCCTGGACCACCTCTCGGCCGAACTGCCGGAGGTCACCGACTGGGCGGGCACCGTGGGGGTGGGTATCGCCGCCAACAACGTCGAGTACTTCGACGAACCGGCCATGGCCGTGATGCTGTGCGCGCTGCCGACCGACCAGTACCGCGTGTTCTCGGGCGTCGCGCCCCTGGGCCTGGGCTTTGAAGCCCACACCGCCCTGGTCCATGCCGACCCGCAGACGCCCGACCTCGCCGAGCTGATCGCCGAGATGGCCGCCCGTACCGACGCGGGCTACCTCTTTGGCGGACTGTCTTCCAGCCGCGGCGACACCGTGCAGTTCGCCACCAGTGGCAACGGCAACATCCGCGGCCAGGGCGCCGCCGGCGGTGTGTACAGCGGCGGCCTGTCGGGCGTGGCCTTCGGCGAGGGTGTGCCCGTGATCTCGCGCGTGACCCAGGGCTGCCAGCCCGTGAGCCGCGAGCACACCATCACGCAGGCGGACGGCAACGTCATCCTCGAGATCGACGGCCAGCCTGCACTCGATCTGCTGCTGTCCGACCTGAACATCTCCCTGGAGCGCCCGCAGGAGGCCATGAGCGTGCTGCGTGCGACGCTGGTGGGTCTCACCGCGCAGGGCCAGCAGGTCGTGGGCCGCACCGGCAGCTTCGGCGCCGACGTACAGGTGCGTCACATCATCGGTCTGGATCCGGGTCGACGCGGCGTGGCCGTTGCCGATCGTGTCGAGGCCGGTATGCCGATGGCGTTCTGCCAGCGCCATGTGCAGGCCGCGCGTGCCGACCTCACGCGCATCTGCGCCGAGATCCGTGAAGAGCTCGAGCCCGAAGAGGCCAGTCTGCCCCTGGCGGCCGCCCTGGCCTCGCGTGAAGCCGTGTCCACCCCGAACCCTTCGCGTCGCATCGCGGGCGCGGTTTATGTCAGTTGTACCGGGCGTGGTGGTGCGCACTTCGGCGGCCCGAGCGCCGAACTGCAGATCGTGCGTCATGCGCTCGGCGACGTGCCGCTGGTCGGTTTCTTTGCCGCGGGCGAGATCGCGCGGCACCACCTGTATGGCTACACGGGGGTGCTGACGGTGTTCACCGAGACGGCCTGAGGTCTTTGCGCGCCGGGCTCTGCACGCCGGCACAATCCGCGCGGCGGTGACGCACTGCCGCCCTCACCTTCAAACGCCACTGTGTCCGACATCCTCCTGTGGATCCTTTGCGCCGCCCTCATCGTGCTGGGCCTGGCCGGCACGCTGCTGCCGGCGTTGCCCGGTACGGCCTTCGTGCTCGCGGGCATCGTGCTGGGCGCCTGGATCGACGACTTCACCCGCGTGGGCTGGGGCGCCCTGGCGGCCGTCACGGTGATGGCCATCGCGGCCTGGGTGCTCGATTACGTCGCCGCCCTGCTCGGCGCGAAGCGTGCGGGCGCGAGTCGGCAGGCGGTGACAGGTGCTGCCATCGGCACCGTGGCGGGCATCTTCGCGGGCCTGGTGGGGGTGCTGTTCCTGCCCCTGGTGGGTGCCGCCATCGGCGAATGGCTGGCGCGGCGCGATCACCAGGGCGCCTTGCGCGTCGGCGTGGCCACCTGGCTCGGGCTGATGGCGGGTCTGGTGGCCAAGGTGGTCCTGGCCTTCATGATGATCGGCGTCTTTGTCGTGGCGCTGTGGTGGTGAGCGTGGATGCAGGCGCTGACTGGCCGGCGTGATCCGCTGACCCTGCGCACTCACACGCCCCGCGCCCGGTCCTCGCGGAACTGGCGCGCGAATGCCGCGAAGGCGCCGGCCTCCAGCGCCTGTCGCACCTCCTGCATCAGGTTCAGGTAGTAGTGCAGGTTGTGGATGCTGGCCAGCATCGGCGCCAGCATCTCGCCGCAGCGTTCGAGGTGGTGCAGGTAGGCGCGCGAGAAGCCGCCCGACACCGTGCCATCGGCCGACGTGGTGCCTCGGCAGGTGTAGCAGGTGCAGGTCTCGTCGATCGGGCGCTCGTCGCTGCGGTGGCGGGCGTTGCGCAGCTTCAGATCGCCAAAGCGCGTGAACAGGTGGCCGTTGCGCGCATTGCGCGTGGGCATCACGCAGTCGAACATGT
>CAZUKC010000084.1:0-7475 GCA_964620375.1 uncultured Ramlibacter sp.
CCCATGACGATCCTCTGAGCGCGCGCCTCGTCGGCTTGCGCCCAGACCGCCAAGGGGCACAGGGCCAGCACCAGACCCAGGGCGCGCAGCGGCCCCCACACCCCTGGGCTCATGCCAGGGTATCGGCCCAGATGTTGCGTGCCCACCCCATGGCGTAACGGCCTTCGAGTTCGTTGGCCGCCGCAGACAGGCCACCAGAGCCCGGCACCGTGAGCATGGTCTTTTGCGCCTCGTCGTAGCGGTGAACGCTGGCCACATGGACCACGTCCTCGTCGCTCACGAAGCTGTAGCAGGTGTTGTTGTAGATCGGCAGCGGGTTGACCGGCTTGCCCGAGAGCAGCGCCACGACGGCCGCCGCGCAGGTCTTGCCATGCTGGTTGGCCATGTGGCCCGACTTGGGCATGAGCGGCGCCACCTGGATCGAATCGCCCAGAACATGGATGTTCTTGGCGGCTTTGGATTCGAAGGTGAGGAAGTCCACCTCGCACCAGCGGCGGTTGGCGGTGGCCAGGCCGGTCTTGACCGCAATGTCGCCTGCGCGCATGGGCGGCAGCACGTTGAGCACCGCAGCCCGCACATCGTCGTTGAACTCGAACTTCGCGGTGTTGGTGGCCACGTCGACATCGGTCACCGCGTGCTTGGGGCGGTACTCGATGATGCCCTTGTAGCGGTCGGCCCAGGCCTTCTTGAACAGGGCGCCCTTGGAGGTGACATCGTCGTTGGCGTCCAGCACCAGCACCTTGCTCTTGGGCTTGGCCTTGCTGAAGTAGTGGGCCACCTGGCAGGCGCGCTCATAGGGGCCGGGCGGGCAGCGGTACGGTGCCAGAGGAATGGCCAGCGCGTAGACGCCGCCATCGGGCATGGCCTCAAGCTGCCTGCGCAGGGCCGCGGTCTGGGCGCCGGCCTTCCAGGCGTGCAACACCTTGTCCTGGGCGCCGGGCCGGTTCAGGCCGGGGATGTTCTCGGTCATGAAATCGACGCCAGGCGAGAGGATCAGGCGGTCATAGGGCAACTCGGCGCCGCTGGCCAGTTTGACCACGCGCTTCTCGGGGTCGATGCTGGCCGCCAGGTCACGCACCACGCGCACGCCGTGCCGCTTGGTGAGGTTGTCGTAGGGGGTGGTGATGTCGGCCATCGTCTTGCTGCCGCCAATCACCAGGTTGGAGATCGGGCAGGACACGAAGGCCGGATTGGGCTCGACGAGGGTGACGTCGATGCTGTAGTCGGACCACATGCGCACGTACTTGGCCGCCGTGGCACCGCCATAGCCGCCACCGACCACAACCACTTTGGGGCCCGAGCCGCCCATCGAGGCGCAACCGGCGAGGCCGAGGATGCCGACAGCGGAGCCGGCTTGAATCAATTGACGACGCTTCAACATGGGCTCCCTCACTTCTTCTGTGCGGCGAAGTACGCGGCGATGGCGGCGATCTGTTCGTCGCTGTAGCCCCGGGCGAGCTGGTGCATGATGGTCGCGGGCCGGCGGCCGGCCTTGAAGTCCAGCATCTTCTTGGTGAGGTCGTCCTTGGACACGCCCGCAAGCGACTCCATGCCGGGCTGCGCGCGCCCGTCGGTGCCGTGGCAGCTGGTGCAGGAGGCCGCCCAGCTTCGCACCTGCAAGGGATCCGGCGCCTGGGCCAGGGCCAAGGAGCCCGCCAGCCCCAAGGGCGCCAGCAGCATCCACCGAAGATTGATCTTCATCTCAGTTCTCCAAAAAACAAGTCCAGACACGCCCTGCGAGTGCACGAAGGCTGCACACGCAACTGTTTATTCTTACCTTCTGAAATTTAAACCGCGGTTCTCGGGGGAGCGTTGCGGGTAAACCCGATCAGGGGTGTGGCAGGCCCGCCTCCGAGGCGATCACGCCGCACAGGGTGCGGCACAGGGTCACCACCCGTTCGTTGGTGATGCGGTAGTAGATCTGGACACCCTCGCGCCGGCGCCCGACGATGCCGGCCTTGTACAAGGTGTTCAGGTGCTGCGACATGTTCGGCTGCGTGGTGTGCACCAGCTCGAGCAGCTCACGCACGCTCTTTTCGCCGGCGCACAGGTGGCTGATGATCTTCAGGCGCGTCGGGGCCGACATCACCCGGAAGGTCTCTGCGGCAAGTTCGAACATGCGGTCAAACTCGCCCGGCGTGGCGCGGTCGTCGGCAAGTGCGGGGGCGGCAGCTTTGAGCATGGAGGTCACCCTGGGCAGAATGAGCAAGTTTATACGCTCGAAATCCCGACCCTTATCCCCATGAAGATCACCACCTGGAACGTCAACTCGATCACCGCGCGCCTGCCGCATGTCCTGGACTGGCTGGCGGCCCACCCGGTGGACGTCCTGTGCCTGCAGGAGCTGAAGATCACCGACGACAAGTTTCCGCTGCAGGCGCTGGCGGATGCGGGCTACCCGCACTGCGCGGTCTTCGGGCAGAAGACCTACAACGGCGTGGCCCTCATCAGCCGCACGCCGCTACGGGACGTGGCGCGCAACATCGCGGGCTTCGAAGACGAACAGTCACGCGTCATCGCCGCCACGGTGGATCACCCGCAGCACGGTGCGGTGCGCGTGATCAACGGCTATTTCGTGAACGGCCAGGAACCGGGCAGCGAGAAATTCGCCTACAAGATGAAGTGGCTGGAGGGCCTGCAGGCCTATGTGCGGGACGAACTGCAACGCCACCCGCACCTCGTGCTGGCCGGCGACTTCAACATCGCCCCCGAAGACCGCGACTCCTACGACCCGGTGGGCCTGGCCGGCACCATCCACCACACGCAGGAGGAGCGGGCGCATTTCCGCGCCCTGCTCGGTCTGGGCCTGGTCGATGGCTTTCGCCTCTTCGAGCACCCCGAGAAGACCTTCAGCTGGTGGGACTACCGCATGCTGGGGTTTCAGAAGAACCGCGGTCTGCGCATCGACCACATCCTGGTGAGCCAGGCGCTACGCCCCGCCGTCACCGCCTGTGCCATCGACCGCACGCCGCGCAAATGGAAGCAACCCAGCGACCACGCGCCGGTCACGATCGAACTCTGAGCCTCACTCCAGGCCCAGTTCCTGGATCTTGCGGGTGATGGTGTTGCGCCCGATCCCCAGCTTTTGCGCCGCCTCGATGCGGCGCCCGCGCGTGTTGCTCAGGGCGCTCTGGATCAGGCGCGACTCGAAGCGTCGGCTCAGTTCGTCCCAGACATCGGTACGTCCACTGGCCAGCAGGGCCAGGGCCTCGGCCTGCAGGGCGTTCTCCCAATCGGTGCCCGATGCACCGCCCCCGCCCACGGACGCACCGACAGGCGTCGTCGCGGGCACCACGCCGGGCGTTGGCACGAGAGAGACCGGCGGGGCCACGCCCTCCGGGGCCGGGATGATGCCGACGCCCCCTTCCGCCGTCACTTCGGGCGGCAGGTCCTTGGGCTCGATCAGCTGCGCGGGGGCCATCACCGTGAGCCAGTGACAGATGTTTTCCAGCTGGCGCACGTTGCCGGGGAAGGCGAACGCCGACAGGCGTGCCAGCGCGTCGTCCGAGATGCGTTTGGGCTCCACTCCGAGCTGCTGCGCCGACTGCTGCAGGAAGTGACGCGCCAGCATCGGCACATCCTCGCGGCGCTCGCGCAGCGCAGGCAACCGCAGGCGGATCACGTTCAGGCGGTGAAACAGGTCTTCGCGGAAGACGCCGTCCTTCACGCGCTGCTCCAGGTCCTGGTGGGTGGCGGCGATCACGCGCACATTGGCCTTGACCGCGCTGTGTCCGCCCACACGGTAGAAATGCCCGTCGGACAACACGCGCAAGAGGCGTGTCTGCAGGTCCAAGGGCATGTCCCCGATTTCGTCCAGGAACAGCGTGCCGCCCTCGGCCTGCTCGAAGCGGCCGCGGCGCATGGTCTGCGCGCCGGTGAAGGCACCGCGCTCGTGACCGAACAGCTCGGACTCGAGCAGGTCCTTGGGAATGGCGGCAGTGTTGATCGCGATGAAGGGGCCGTTGTTGCCCAGTTCGCCGCGGGGGGAGTGGCGGTGCAGCGCGCGCGCCACGAGTTCCTTGCCGGAGCCAGACTCACCGGTGATCAGCACCGTGACGTTGCTTTGCGACAGCCGCCCGATGGCGCGAAACACGTCCTGCATGGCGGGCGCTTGCCCGAGCATCTCGGGCGCGGCGTTCATGCGTTCTTCGGCGACCTGTTCGCGCTGGCTTTCCTGCACCGCGCGGCGGATCAACTCGATCGCCTTGGGCAGGTCAAAGGGCTTGGGCAGGTACTCGAAGGCCCCGCCCTGGAAGGCGGAGACCGCGCTGTCCAGGTCGGAGAAGGCGGTCATGATGATCACGGGCAGCCCCGGGTGTCTGGCCTTGACCTCGGTCAGGAGGTCCAGACCCGAACCGCCCGGCATGCGGATGTCACTGACCAGGATCTGGGGACCGCCGTCCTCACCGCCAGCCTGCAGCGCCTGCAGCACCTCGCGCGGGTGGGTAAAGCTGCGCGTGGGCATGTCCTCCCGCAGTAGCGCCTTTTCCAGCACGAAGCGGATGGATTGGTCATCGTCAACGATCCAGATCGGCTTCATGGCGACTGCTACCTCGGGTCTCGTGTCTCGTTTCAGGGCAAGGGGATCAGGATCTTGAAATCCGTCCGTCCCGGTACGCTGTCGCATTCGATCAATCCATGATGCTGCTGGATGAAGGTCTGCGCCAACGTCAGCCCCAGACCCGAACCGCCCTCCCGCCCTGACACCAGGGGATAGAAGATCCGGTCCTGAAGGTCCGGGGGCACGCCCGGTCCGTTGTCGATGACATGCAATTCCAGTGCCAGTCGATAGCGCTGCTTGCCGAAAGTGACCTGGCGCGCGATGCGGGTGCGCATCACCAGCTCGGCGTCGCCCTGCCCGATGCGCTCGGCCAGCGCCTGACAGGCGTTATGGGCGATGTTCAGGACCGCCTGAATCAGCTGCTCGTGGTCGCCGCGGAACTCGGGCAGCGAGGTGTCGTAGTCCCGCACCACGCGCAGGCCACGGGGGAATTCGGCCAGGATCAGGGACCGCACCCGCTCGCAGACCTCATGGATATTGACGTCGCCCACCACATGGGGGCGACGGTGAGGCGCGAGCAGGCGGTCTACCAGGGTCTGCAGCCGATCGGCCTCGTGGATGATGACCTGGGTGTACTCCTTGAGGTCCCGGCCCTCGATCTCCATCTCCAGCAGCTGCGCCGCGCCGCGGATGCCGCCCAGGGGGTTCTTGATCTCGTGGGCCAGGTTGCGAATCAGCTCCTTGTTCGCCTGGGCCTGGTCCAGGAGGCGCTCCTCGCGCTCCTGGCGGGCCTGCTGCGCCACGGGCAGCATCTCGATGACGACCTCGCCCACGCGCTCGGTCTGGGCCAGCACGACATGCACCGGCATGGGGTCGTCACCTGACCGCAGCAAAACCGCGTCATAACGCAGCACGGCAAAGTCGTTGCTGCGTGCGCCCTGCAGGGCCACCTTCAGCAGCTGGGGGTCGGTAAACGCATCGGGGAAGAAGGAGCCCTCGATGTGGCGGCGCGAGGTGCCCAGGGCACCTTCCAGGGCGGCGTTGGCGAAGATCACCTTGCCGTGAACGGACACCACCGCCACCAGGGTGGCCAGCAGATCGAAGGACGAGAAGGCGGCGGTACGCGCGGCGGGGTTCAAGCGCCTTATTTTGACGCAGTCAGGCGCGAAAGCTCACGGCGCAGGCCCTCGATGTCGGCCTCGGTGCGGGCGATGCTGGCCTTCAGGAACGCCACCCGGTCCAGGTACTTCTGGTAGTTGCGCGTCTCGGGGCCGAGCTTGTCGGGCTCTCCATCGTTGTACTCCCGCAGCAGCTCCGCGTGGCGGGCCTGGGCTTTGCGCAGTTCGGCCTCGAGGATGGCGCGGGCGTCGGCGTCTCGGGCCCGCTGCTCGGCGCTGTCCACGCGCAGCGAGGCCACCGGCGAGTCGGGCGGCGCAGAGGCCGCGGGAGTCCGTGCGGCGGCGGGCGGCGGGCGCACGCCCTGCACCACGGTCACAGGAACCCCCTCGAGCAGCCTGCAACCCGGCGCCTGGGCCTCGGTGGGTGTGTTGGTGTACTGATTGCCACAGCGATAGACCCGCGAGGTCGTCGAGGTCTGGGCCTGCAGCAGGCCGGGCAGGAGCGCGAGCCCGCCCACCAGCAAGAACGAGTACTTGATCACGACACCTCCCTCAGAATTCAATTCTTCAGTATGCATCGTGATGCAGGACGTGGGCAAGGTGGACCCGCGCCGCCATGAAAAAAGGGGCGACGCGCGTCGCCCCTTCGTGGGTGCAGCGGGCCGGTCGACGGCCCTCCTGCGCCGCTTACAGGCTGTAGTACATGTCGTACTCGACCGGGTGCGGCGCCATGCGGAAACGCGTGACTTCCTGCATCTTCAGGTCGATGTAGGCGTCCAGCATGGAGTCGGTGAACACGCCGCCCTTGGTCAGGAAAGCGCGATCCTTGTCGAGGTACTCCAGGGCCTGGTCCAGGCTGTGGCACACGGTCGGGACCAGCGCGTCCTCCTCCGGCGGCAGGTGGTACAGGTCCTTGGTCGCGGCCTCGCCCGGATGGATCTTGTTCTCCACGCCGTCCAAACCGGCCATCATGAGGGCCGAGAAGCACAGGTAGGGGTTCGAAGAGGGATCCGGGAAGCGGGTCTCGATGCGACGGCCCTTCGGGTTCGCCACGAAGGGAATACGCACCGACGCGGAACGGTTACGCGAGCTGTAGGCCAGCTTCACCGGGGCCTCGAAGCCGGGCACCAGTCGCTTGTAGCTGTTGGTGCCGGGGTTGGTGATGGCGTTCAGGGCGCGGGCGTGCTTGATGACACCGCCGATGTAGTACAGGGCGAAGTCGGACAGGCCCGCGTAGCCGTCACCGGCGAACAGGTTCTTGCCGTCTTTCCAGATGGACTGGTGCACGTGCATGCCGGAGCCGTTGTCGCCGGCGTAGGGCTTGGGCATGAAGGTGGCGGTCTTGCCGTAGGCGTTGGCCACGTTCCAGACCACGTACTTCAGGACCTGGGTCCAGTCGGCGCGCTCGACGAGCGTGCTGAACTTGGTGCCGATCTCGTTCTGGCCGGCGCCCGCCACCTCGTGGTGGAACACCTCCACCGGGATGCCCAGGGATTCGAGAATCAGAGACATCTCGGCGCGCATGTCCTGCGTGCTGTCCACCGGGGGCACGGGGAAGTAACCGCCCTTGACGGTGGGACGGTGGCCGCGGTTGCCGCCTTCGAGCTGCTTGCCGCTGTTCCAGGGGGCTTCGTATTCGTCGATCGCGAACATGACGTTGCCGGGCTCGTTGCTCCAGCGCACGCCGTCGAAGATGAAGAACTCGGGCTCGGGACCGAAGTAGGCGGTGTCGCCAATGCCGGAGGCCTTCAGGTAGGCCTCGGCGCGCTTGGCGATGGAGCGCGGATCGCGGTCATAGGCCTTGCCGTCGCTGGGCTCGACCACGTCGCAGCTCATGAACAAGGTGGTCTCTTCAA
>CAZUKC010000085.1:0-7452 GCA_964620375.1 uncultured Ramlibacter sp.
GGGCCAGGGCCTGTCGGCAGTCGTCGGCAGACAGAGGCATGCCGATCACCTGGGCCGCGCGCGAGGCGCGCAGGGTCACAGGCGGACGTTCGGGCAGCGCCACGACCTGATCGTCGATCGGACCGGCCTCGCCGCCGCAGATCTCCTGGATCAGGCGGGTGATGTGCTCGATGTGGTCGACGGTGAGGCTGGCGTCCACGCCCCGCTCGAAGCGGTGGCCAGCGTCGGTGGCGAAGTTGTAGCGGCGCGAGCGGCCCTGGATCGCCTGCGGGTGCCAGAAGGCGGCCTCGACGTAGACGTTGCGGGTGGTATCCGAGACGGCAGTGGCGTCGCCGCCCATGATGCCGGCCAGCGATTCGACCTGCGCGTCGTCGGCGATCACGCCCACCTGCTCGTCGAGGGTGATGGTGTTGCCGTTCAGGAGCTTGAGCGTCTCGCCGGCGCGGCCCCAGCGCACGTCCAGGCCGCCGTGGATCTTGTCGAGGTCGAAGATGTGGGTGGGCCGGCCGAACTCGAACATCACGTAGTTGGAAATGTCCACCAGGGCCGTGACGCTGCGCTGGCCGCAGCGCGCCAGGCGGTCGACCATCCACTGCGGGGTCCGGGCCTGGGTGTTGACATTGCGCACCACGCGCCCGGAGAAACGCCCGCACAGGTCGGGGGCGGAGATCTTCACCGGCAGGCGCGCGTCGTGGGCGGGCTTCACGGGCGTGAACGTGGGCGGCACCAGGGGCGCACCGGTGAGGGCGGACAGCTCGCGCGCCACGCCGTACACGCTCAGGGCGTGGGCCAGGTTGGGCGTGAGCTTGAGGGTGAAGAGGGTGTCGTCCAGGTCGAGGACCTTGCGGATGTCGGCGCCGATCGGGGTGTCGGCGGGGAGCTCCAGCAGGCCGCCGTGGTCCTCGCTCAGTTGCAGCTCGCGCGCCGAGCACAGCATGCCCTGGCTTTCGACGCCGCGCAGCTTGCCCAGCTTGATCTGGAAGGGTTTGCCGTCTTCGCCCGGGGGCAGTTCGGCGCCCACCAGGGCGCAGGGCACGCGGAGGCCCACGCGGGCATTGGGCGCGCCGCAGACGATGTTCAGGAGAGCGCCCTGCCCCACATCCACCTGGCACACGCGCAGACGATCGGCGTTGGGGTGCTGCACGGCTTCCTTGATCTCGCCCACCACCACTTTCGTGAAGGGCGGCGCGACGGGGCGTAGTTCCTCCACCTCGAGGCCGCCCATGGTCAGGGTGTCGGCCAGGGCTTGGGTGCTCAGGGGCGGGTTGCAGAATTCGCGCAACCAGGACTCGGGAAATTGCATGTTCGTCTAATTGTGAAACTCAGTCGGCACAACGTTCTCTACGCGGGCCAGCGCGGAACCGGCTTTGCCGGGCCGCTGGTGGCGCCCCCTTGGGGGGAGGCGTCGAAGGCGCTTCGGAGGGGAGTCATCACCTAAATTGACGCAGGAAGCGGATGTCGCCGTCGAAGAACAGGCGCAGGTCGTTCACGCCATACCGCAGCATGGTCAGACGGTCTGGCCCCATGCCGAAGGCGAAGCCGATGTACTGCTCGGGGTCCAGCCCCATGTTGCGCACCACGTTCGGGTGCACCTGCCCCGACCCGGCCACTTCCAGCCAGCGACCGGCCAGAGGGCCGGACTGGAACTGGATGTCGATCTCGGCGCTGGGCTCGGTGAAGGGGAAAAAGCTAGGACGGAAACGCAGTGCCAGGTCGTCGCTCTCGAAGAAGGTACGACAGAAGTCGGTGAAGACGACCTTCAGGTCTTTGAAGCGCACATTGCGACCCAGCCACAGGCCTTCGCACTGGTGGAACATGGGCGAGTGGGTGGCGTCGCTGTCCACCCGGTAGGTGCGGCCCGGGGCGATGACGCGGATCTCGGGCATGTCGCCGGCCTTCAGGGCCGCCGCATGCTTCTTGACGTGGGCGTGCGCGTAGCGCACCTGCATCGGGCTGGTGTGCGGGCGCAGGTTGTAGGGGATGCCGTCCTCGCCCTTGAGGTCCACATAGAAGGTGTCCTGCATGGACCGCGCCGGGTGGTTGGGCGGGTTGTTCAGGGAAGTGAAGCTGTGCCAGTCGGACTCGATTTCGGGGCCGTCGGCCACGTCAAAGCCCATGCTGGCGAAGATCTGCTCGATGCGCTCCATCGTGAGGCTCACCGGATGCAGGCCACCGGGCTCTCGCTGGCGCCCCGGGAGGGTCACGTCCAGGGCCTCGGCGCGCAGTTGCTGCTCGAGTTCGGCATCGGCCAGGGCGCGGCGACGCTGGTTCAGGGCCTCTTCCACCGCCTGCTTGGCTTGGTTGATGGCCGCGCCGCGGGTCTTCTTCTCGTCCACGGACAGGGCCGCCAGCCCCTTCATCAGGTCGGTGATGCGACCGGACTTGCCCAGGTAGACGGCCTTGGCGTCCTCGAGCTGCGCGGGCGTGGCCGCCTGGGCGAAAGCTTGCCGGGCGGCGTCGACGATGGAATCGAGATCTTGGCTCATGCGAAATCAAACAGGGCTAGCGCCTTGCAAGCCCTAGCCCTGTGCTGGTGGTGGGTCCGTGCGCTGAACGCGTCAGCGCACGCGCGGGACTCAGGCAGCCGCCAGTTTGGCCTTGACCTGTTCCACGATGCCGGCAAAGGCCGCCTTGTCGTGCACCGCGATGTCGGCCAGGACCTTGCGGTCGATCTCGATGCCGGCCTTGCGGATGCCGTTGGCGAACTGGCTGTAGGTCAGACCCAGTTCACGCGCGGCGGCGTTGATACGGGCAATCCACAGCTGGCGGAAGACGCGTTTTTTGGCACGGCGGTCACGGTAGGCATATTGCCCAGCCTTCATCACCGCTTCTTTGGCGATGCGGAAGACATTGCCGCGGCGGCCGCGGAAGCCCTTGGCGAGGGCGAGAACTTTCTTGTGGCGGGCGCGTGCGGTGACACCACGTTTGACGCGAGGCATGTGTTACTCCTTCTTGTTCGTTCGGTTGATCACAGACCCGCGAACGGGAGCATCTGTGCCATGTGACCCATATTGGTCTCATGCACCGCCACAGCACCACGCAGATGGCGCTTGTTCTTGGTGGTCTTCTTGGTCAGGATGTGGCGCTTGAACGCCTGGCCCCGCTTGACGGTGCCCCCCGGACGAACGCGAAAGCGCTTCTTGGCGCTGCTCTTGGTCTTCATTTTGGGCATGTACATGCTCCTTCTTCATTTGTGCTCGTGAGGCGCCGCGAACCTTCCGCGGACTTGCTGGCCCCGAGCCACTTGTTTCGGACGGCGCGAACGCCGTCCTTCGAGACACTGGCGGGTGACCGACCCACCGGCGTCTGATCTCAGATCCACTCAAAAATCTGGCGCTTGCGCGTCAGGCCGAGGCGCCTTGCACCTCGGTGGCCGGCTTGGCAGGCGCCACTGCCGGCTTCTTCTTGCCCGGCGCGATCATCATGATCATCTGCCGGCCTTCCAGCTTCGGGAACTGCTCGACCACGATGGTGTCGGCCAGATCGTCCCGAATCCGGTTCAGGAGGGCCATGCCCAGTTCCTGGTGCGTGATCTCGCGGCCACGAAAGCGCAGCGTGATCTTGCATTTGTCGCCGTCCGCCAGGAAGCGCCGGATGTTGCGCATCTTGATGTTGTAGTCACCGTCATCGGTGCCCGGGCGGAACTTGACTTCCTTGATCTCAATGACCGTCTGCTTGGCCTTCGCTTCTGCCGCCTTCTTCTGCTCCTGGTACTTGAACTTGCCGTAGTCCATGAGCCGGCACACGGGGGGCACGGCAGTGGCGGCAATCTCGACCAGGTCTACGTCCAGCTCGCCCGCCATGCGCAGGGCTTCCTGCAGGCTCACGATGCCCAGGGGCTCGTTCTCGGGGCCGGAGAGTCGGACTTCCGGGGCCATGATTTCCCGGTTCAGGCGGTGCTTGCGTTCCTCGCGCTGGCGGCGATCGCGAAATTCAGTAGCGATGGTTGCTTCCTTTGGGTGTCTATCAACGTTTGTGGGCGATGTCGTCGTGAATACGCGCGGTGAACGCTTCGACAGACATCACGCCCAGGTCCTGGTTGCCCCGGGCTCGAACGGCAGCCCCGCCTGCGGCCTTTTCCTTGTCACCCAGGACGAGGATGTACGGCAGCTTCTGGAGCGAGTGCTCTCGTATTTTATACGTAATTTTCTCGTTGCGCAGGTCCAACTCGACCCTAAGCCCTTGATTTTGCAGCGTTTTGGCCACTTCCCGGGCGTAATCGGCCTGGGAATCGGTGATGTTGAGGATGGCCACCTGTACGGGGGCCAGCCAGGCGGGCAGCGCCCCGGCGTGTTGTTCGATCAGGATGCCGATAAAGCGCTCCATGCTGCCCACGATGGCCCGGTGCAGCATGACCGGGCGGTGGCGGGCGCCGTCCTCGCCCACGAATTCGGCGTCCAGGCGCTCGGGCATGGAGAAATCCACCTGAATCGTGCCGCACTGCCACTGGCGGCCGATGGCGTCCTTCAGGGTGTATTCGACCTTGGGGCCGTAGAAGGCGCCGTCGCCCGGGGCGATGACGAACTCGCAGCCCGAGGCGCGCAGGCTTTCCATCAGGGCATTTTCAGCGCGGTCCCAGCTCTCGTCGGAGCCGATGCGCTTTTCGGGCCGTGTCGCGATCTTGTAGATGATGTCGGTGAAACCGAAATCCTTGTAAACCTTTTGGAGTAGCGCGGTGTAGGCGGTGCACTCGGCCAGGATCTGGTCCTCGGTGCAGAAAATGTGGCCGTCGTCCTGGGTGAAGCCGCGCACCCGCATGATTCCGTGCAGACCGCCGGTGGGTTCGTTGCGGTGGCACTGTCCGAATTCGCCATAGCGCAGGGGCAGGTCGCGGTAGCTCTTGACGCCCTGCTTGAAGATCAGGATGTGGCCCGGGCAGTTCATCGGCTTGAGCGCGTAGTCGCGCTTTTCCGATTCGGTGGTGAACATGTTCTCGCGGTACTTGTCCCAGTGGCCGGTCTTCTCCCACAGGGTCTTGTCCAGGAGCTGCGGCCCCTTGACCTCCTGGTAGCCGTTGTCGCGATAGACGCGGCGCATGTACTGCTCGACCTCCTGCCACACCGTCCAGCCCTTGGGGTGCCAGAACACCACGCCGGGGGCGTGGTCGTCGATGTGAAAGAGGTCCAGCTCGCGTCCGAGCTTGCGGTGGTCTCGCTTCTCGGCCTCTTCGAGCTGGGTGAGGTACTGCTGCAGGTCCTCCTTGGAGGCCCAGGCGGTGCCATAGACCCGCTGCAGCATTTCATTACGGTGGTCGCCGCGCCAGTAGGCACCGGCCACCTTCATCAGCTTGAAGTGTTTGAGCTTGCCGGTGGACGGCACGTGCGGGCCGCGGCACAGGTCCTCGAAGCCGCCCTCACGATACAGCGACACGTCCTCGCCCGCGGGGATGCTGCCGATGATCTCGGCCTTGTAGTGCTCGCCCATGGCCTTGAAGTGGGCCACGGCCTCGTCACGCGGGAGTACGCGGCGCACCACGGTTTCGTCCTTGGCGGCGAGTTCGGCCATGCGCTTTTCGATGGCGGCCAGATCCTCGGGGGTGAAGGGGCGCTTGTAGGAGAAGTCGTAATAGAAGCCGTGCTCGATGACCGGACCGATGGTGACCTGCGCCTCGGGGAACAACTCCTTGACCGCATACGCCAGCAAGTGGGCGGTGGAATGGCGAATCACCTCCAGGCCCTCGGGGTCCTTGGCGGTGACGATAGACACCGGGGCGTCACGCTCGATGCGGTAGGCAGTGTCGACCACCTTGCCATCGACCTTGCCGGCCAGGGCCGCCTTGGCCAGACCGGCGCCGATGGAGGCGGCCACTTCGGCCACGGTGACCGGGCCGGGGTATTCGCGCTTGGAACCGTCGGGGAGGGTGACTTGGATCATGGTCGGAATTCGTTGATGAAAGCGAGGGACAGGACAACAAAAAAGCGCGGACTGAAGCCGCGCTTTTGAAGAACCCGAAAGAAATCAGGACACGCGACAGCGCAGCCCGTTCAAAGGCCGCAGGATCCTTTCGAAGGAGTTCGCGGTGTCATAACCAGGGTGCCTTTCTCGCTCTTGTGAACCGCCAATGCAGCGGGGTCAGCCAGGATTTTACCCCGCGCCAACCCCGTCTCTGCAGTGAGGTTCAGGCCGCCTTCTTGTGGTCGAAGAACTGTTCGTCCTCGGTCGAGCCCTTGAGGGCGGCGGTCGAGGCCTGGGCTTCGATGGTGGTGGTGACGGCGTCGAAGTAACCCGTGCCCACCTCGCGCTGGTGCTTGACCGCGGTGAAGCCCCGCTCGGCGGCGGCGAATTCGGCCTGCTGCAGTTCGACGAAGGCCGACATGTTCTGGCGGGCGTAGCCGTAGGCCAGGTTGAACATGGAGTAGTTCAGGCTGTGGAAGCCGGCCAGGGTGATGAACTGGAACTTGTAGCCCATGGCGCCCAGTTCCTTCTGGAACTTGGCGATGGTGGCGTCGTCCAGATTCTTCTTCCAGTTGAAGGACGGCGAGCAGTTGTAGGCGAGCAGCTTGCCGGGGAACTTGGCGTGGATGGCGTCGGCGAACTGCTTGGCGAAGGCCAGGTCCGGCGTGCCGGTCTCGCACCAGATCAGGTCAGCGTACTCGGCGTACGCCAGACCGCGGCTGATCGCCTGCTCGATGCCGTTTTTGCTGCGGAAGAAGCCCTCGACGGTGCGCTCGCCAGTGAAGAACGGCTGGTCGGTGGGGTCGATGTCGGAGGTGACCAGGTCGGCAGCCTCAGCGTCGGTACGGGCCAGCAACACGGTGGGCGTGCCCATGACGTCGGCGGCCAGGCGGGCGGCCACGAGCTTGGAGACGGCCTCGCGCGTGGGCACCAGCACCTTGCCACCCATATGGCCGCACTTCTTGGCGGCGGCCAGTTGGTCTTCGAAGTGCACGCCGGCAGCACCGGCCTCGATCATGGCCTTCATCAGCTCGAAGGCGTTGAGCACGCCGCCGAAGCCGGCCTCGGCGTCGGCCACGATGGGGGCGAAGTAGTCGATGTAGCCCTCGTCGCCGGGGCCCTTGCCCTCGCTCCACTGGATCTGGTCGGCACGGGTGAAGGTGGCGTTGATCTTCTTGACCACCTTCGGCACGGAGTCCACCGAGTACAGGGACTGGTCGGGGTACATCTCGCCATTGCTGTTGGCGTCACCGGCCACTTGCCAGCCCGAGAGGTAGATGGCCTTGAGGCCGGCCTTGACCTGCTGCATGGCCTGGTTGCCGGTCAGCGCGCCCAGCGAGTTGACGAAGGGCTCGGTGTTGATCAGGTTCCACAGCTTCTCGGAGCCGCGCTTGGCCAGGGTGTGCTCCACCTGCAGCGAGCCGCGCAGGCGCACGACGTCGGCGGCGGTGTAGCCACGCTTGATGCCTTTCCAGCGTGGGTTCTCGGCCCAGTCTTTTTCGAGTTGGGCGATTTGCTGTTCGCGGGTGAGGTGGGTCCAGTGGGTCATGGTCGGCT
>CAZUKC010000086.1:0-7391 GCA_964620375.1 uncultured Ramlibacter sp.
CGGTGGTCTACATATCATTCAAATACGTGGTGGGAGGCTTCTACCGGGTCCATGCCGAGCGCGGCGTGGACGAAAACCTGAACGCTCCCGGTGCCAGCTTCGTGCCCCTGGCCTTCGCCGAGAGCACGCGCCTGCCCCAGCCGGGGCAAAAGCCCGGGGCCAGCGCCCCCAACCGCTTCTACATGTACGGCGTGATTGGTCGCCTGGCCATGCTGGCCGCCAGCTACGAGCTGGAAGCCACCGACCCCGACGCCGAGTCCTACGACTGACCCCGTGTCTCACTCCCGGTCGTCCCTGAGCGCGCTGACGCTCGCTGCTATCGGTGTCGTCTATGGCGACATCGGCACCAGCGTGCTGTATGCCCTCAAGGAGGTCTTCGGCTCGGGCCATGTGCCATTCACGCCCGAGAACGTCTACGGCATTCTCTCGATCTTCTTCTGGACGCTCACGCTGATCGTCTCGATCAAGTACGTGTTGCTGGTGCTGCGCGCCGACAACCACGGCGAGGGGGGCTTGGTGGCCATGCTCGCCCTGGCCTCGCAGGCGGTGAAGGACCAGCCCCGCCTGCGCAATGGCCTGCTCCTGGTGGGCATCTTTGGCACCAGCCTTTTCTACGGCGACGGCGTGATCACACCAGCGATCTCGGTGCTGTCCGCGGTCGAGGGTCTCGAGGTGGTCGCACCCGAGTTCAAGCGCTGGGTGATCCCCCTCACGCTCTTGATCTTGTTTTGCCTGTTCGCGGTGCAAAAGCGCGGCACCGGCGGCATCGGGCGGTTCTTCGGGCCGATCACCCTGGTGTGGTTCGCGGCGCTGGCGGTGCTGGGCGTCACCCACATCCTGAACCAACCGGACATCCTGCTCGCCCTGAACCCGATGTACGCCCTGGGCTTCGCGCTGGCGCAACCGGGGACCACCTTTCTGATCCTGGGCGCGGTGGTGCTGTGCGTGACCGGTGCCGAGGCCCTCTATGCGGATCTGGGCCACTTCGGCAAGACACCGATCCGCCTGGCCTGGTTCACCGTGGTCATGCCGGCGCTCACGCTCAATTACTTCGGACAGGGCGCGCTCCTGCTGGAGAACCCCCAGGCGGTGAAGAATCCCTTCTACCTGATGGCGCCTGAATGGGCGCAGCTGCCGCTGGTGCTGCTGGCCACCGCCGCCACCGTGATCGCCTCGCAGGCGCTGATCACCGGTGCCTTCAGCGTCACGAAGCAGGTGATCCAGCTGGGATACCTGCCGCGCCTGAACATTCAGCACACCAGCGTGCGCGACACCGGCCAGATCTACATCCCCTTCGTGAACTGGGGGCTGTTCGTCGCCATCGTGCTGGCGGTGGTGATGTTCCGTTCGTCGAGCAATCTGGCGGCAGCCTACGGTATTGCGGTCACGCTGGACATGCTGATCACAACCACGCTCACCTTCTTCGTGGTCCGCTACGCCTGGAAGTACCCGCTGTGGCTGTGCCTGAGTGCGACCGGCGTCTTCTTCCTGGTCGACATCGCCTTCTTCGCGTCCAACCTTCTGAAGCTGCTGGAGGGCGGATGGTTCCCGCTCCTGATCGGGGGCGTGATCTTCACGCTGATGATGACGTGGAAGGCCGGTCGTGCCATCCTGAACGACAAGCTCAAGACCGACGCGATCGACCTGAGAAGTTTCCTGGACGCGGTCTTCGTCTCGCCGCCGACGCGGGTGGACGGCACCGCGGTGTTCCTGACCGCCGAGGCGGGCGCGGTGCCCAACGCCATGCTCCACAACCTCAAGCACAACAAGGTGCTGCACGCGCAGAACCTGTTCGTGACGGTGCAGAGCCACGAGGTGCCCTGGATCGGACTGGGCCGACGGGTCGAGATCGAGCCCCTGGGCCACGGCTGCTGGCAGGTGATCCTCCACTACGGTTTCAAGAACGACCCCGACGTGCCCCGGGCCCTGGAGCAGATTCGCAGCCATGGCTGCGAGCTCGACCCCATGACCACCAGCTACTTCCTCTCGCGGGACGTGGTCGTGCCCACGATCGGTGGCGGCATGCCGCCCTGGCGCGAAAAGCTGTTTGCGCATATGCACCGCAATGCAGGCGCTGCAGCAGACTTCCTGAACCTGCCGAATAATGCGGTGGTCGAGCTGGGCAGCAAGGTCGAAATCTGAGACGCCGCCCGCAGGTCATCGATGCACCTCCTTTTCGTCGCCGACCCCCTGGAGTCTTTCCAGACCTACAAGGACACCACCTTCTCCATGATGCGAGAAGCGCAGCGTCGCGGCCATCGTGTGGCGGCCTGCGAGACCCGCCAGCTGGTGTGGCGTTCGGGCGGCGTGGTGCAGGCCACCGTGCGCGAGATCTCGCTCACGGGCGCGGACGAAGACTGGTTCGTCGAGACGGCCACCGCGCTGCGCGCCCTGCGCGAGTTCGACGCGGTGGTCATGCGCAAGGACCCGCCCTTTGACAGCGAGTACTTCTACGCCACCCACCTGCTGGAACAGGCCGAGCGCGAGGGCGCGAAGGTTTTCAACAAGCCGGCGGCCCTGCGGGATCACCCCGAGAAGCTGGCCATCATGGAGTTCGCGCGCTACACCAGCCCCACGCTGGTCACGCGCGATGCGGGCGAGGTGCGGCGTTTCCACGCCGAGCACGGCGACATCATCCTCAAGCCGCTGGATGGCATGGGCGGCATGGGCATCTTCCGGGTCAAGGCCGACGGCCTGAACCTGGGCGCCATCACCGAGACGCTTAACGCCGGCGGCGCCACCACGCTGATGGTGCAGCGGTTCGTGCCGGAGATCGCGCAGGGCGACAAGCGGGTGCTCGTGATCGGAGGGCGGCCGGTGCCGTATGCGCTGGCGCGCATCCCCCAGGGCAGCGAGGTGCGCGGCAATCTGGCGGCCGGGGGTAAAGGCGTGGCCCAGCCCCTGTCGGCGCGCGACCTGGAGATCGCCCAGGCCCTGGGCCCGACGCTGGCCGCGCGCGGGCTGCTGCTGGTGGGCCTGGATGTGATCGGCGACTGCCTGACCGAGGTCAACGTGACCAGCCCCACCTGCTTCCAGGAGATCACGCAGCAGACGGGGTTCGACGTGCCGGCGATGTTCGTCGACGCGTTGGAGGCGGCGGCTGCCGTTGCGCCCGGAACCCAGGTCTCGCGCTGAGACAGCGGCTTGGCACCGGCCAGAGGGCCCACTGCCGAGATCGGATCCCTCTCAAGCAAAACCGCCGACTCGATCACGTCGGTAGGCGTGTTGCAGTTCATGGCTGAAAGCTGACACCTGGGACGGATGTGTCGCCAGCTGCCACGGCCCTGTCATGCGCCACACGCAGACTCATTGAACTCAACGGATGGGTGGGTTACTCAGCCGGAGCTGTTCAAGGGGATCCTGGTTCCATGCTTGATCGTGACGTAGCCATGCCGCTGCACCCTGCTGCGCCGCCCGATCTGGAAGCCCAGTGGGCGCAGGCGGCAAGCAGCCTGGGACTGGTCGCCGCTGCGCAGCCAGTTCTGGAGCCGCAGGTCAAGTCGGCGCTAGGGGCGCAGATGCAGGCGCTGATGGAGGCGGGCGACTACGCGGCGGCGCTCGAGCCGGGCTGGCTGCTGGCGTACGACGACCCCTGGAATCGTGACCACGCCCTGGATTTCGCCCTGTGTCTGCAGCACCTGGGCGAGCTGGAGTCGGCGTGTCGCTTCTACAGCTTGGCACTCTTGCTGGATGCCACTGACCCCTACTGCCTCTATCGCATAGGCGAATGCCTGGACGCTTTGGGCGAGCGGGAGCCGGCCCGAGCGGCCTACCAGGCGGCGGTCGAGCGGTCACGTGAGGACGCTGCCGACGCGCCGGTGGGGGCCCAAGCCCAAGAGCGCCTGGATGCACTGGCGATGTCGCAGGTGAGCGGGTAATGGAGCCTTCCATTCGCAGCACTGCAGGCGTGAGAAGTACGCTTCGGCCCCCTGCCAGCGCCGAGAGCCGGGGCCATGCCAGCGCATCATCGAAAAGGCCGACAGCCGCCTTCACACCGGCCAAGCTCACGCGCGGGCGTACCGGCGCGCCCCTGCCTGCGAAATTCATTGCGCTCGCACAGTACGAAGCAGGCTTTGCGGATCGCAGTCGCTGGCCGATCCTGTGGCCCCATATCCATCAGCGACCCACACCGCCGTCGCATGAAGCCGCGCGTCGCAAGAAAGAAGACGCGCTGCGTGTTGCGCCGCGGCCCGCCACCCTGGCTCGGCGCTCCACGCCGATCGCCAAGCCACAGGCCCCGCAGCCGCCGCAGCCGTGCGCGGAGCCGACGCTCGCGCAGCCAGCAGCTCCCCCGATCCTGCAGCCCTCGGCCTCAACGAGCCCGCCGACCGTCCCCTCAACGCATCGTGCGACGACACGCACGGTGCGCAGGACGCCCCCCGGCACCGTCAGCGCGCATCGCCCCCCCGCGCACCGCCCGGCACCGCAGGCGGAATCCGACCGCACCGTGGCGTCGCCGCCGATCCCTGCCGGTCCCGTGAACATGGCCGCCACGGTCTCCGCATGGGACCGCGTGTGCCGTAACCCCGGGGTCCAGCGCGCCCTGGCGGTGGGCAAGCTGGCGGCCGATGGCCTGGACTTGTTGGGGGCCTCGCTCGCTTCCTACATCACGGGGCCGGCAATCCTTGATGTCGTGATCCATAACCTCAAGGCGGATTGGCAGCAGCTGGTGCAGGGCGGCCGCCTTGCACCTGCCCCGGTGGCACACGCTCCACGACTGGATGCAGGCGATCAGGCTGCGGGATGGCTGATGATCAGCCTGTATGAAGCTCGCGAGCACTTGAAAAGCCAGGATCCGCTGCGCGCGCAGAAGCTCAATGCCTTGCGGCGGGCCGCCTGGGGTCGGGGGCTGATGTTCGCGGCGTCCCTGTTCATGATCGGGGCCAGCGGCGCGATGGTGGCCGTGAATCCAGCTATTGGCGGTGTGCTGACCGTTCTCTCCGTGTACGCGGCCCGCCAGGCGTACGCGAACTGGCGGCTGGCCCGCGCGAACGTTGAGGCTTTTCGTTCCGGCGACTCGCCTTCCCCCATGGGCTCGAATGCACTGGGCCATGTCCTGAACCAGGCTTACCTCCAGGATTCGAGTCTCGGCTTGACGCCCGAGCAGGCGCAGCTGCGGGCCGCGCGACGCGCGACGGCGGTGGGCGCGGTGAGCATGGCGGCCTCGGTGGCGATGGGGGGTGTGACCTTGGCGGTAGGCGCCACCTTGCCCGCCGCACTGTCGGGCGCTCGGCATGCGGTGCGTGGTGTGGGTTTGGTCGCCGCGCCTGTGGTCGATGTGATCAACAGCTATACGGCCGAGACGAGAACTGCACACCTGGCCAGGCAGCATCGATTCGAGGAAGTGTGCGGCCAGGCATGGACGACCTTTTTCGCGCATTGTCCGCAGGCCATCACGGACTATGAGACGGCTCGGGCCCACTACGAGGCGAGGCAGGCTGTCGTACTGCCTCGACCGCAGCCGATGCGGGTTCAGGTGTCGCCGAGCCAGGCATTGGATATCGGACCGCTGGTCCGCTGGACGTTGGAGACTCGCCGTGTGTCAGACCTGCCCGCGTGGCTGGCGCTCGATCGGGCCCTACCGCAAGAGCCCCGTTGGGCTCAGCGTCTGTTCGAGGACCTGAGGGCCATCGACGAATCCCGCGTCAGCTCGCGTGGCCTGTCACTCGTCGGTGCGGCTACAAGCGCGGCAGCCTCAGGCCTTTCACTGGCACTGTGAGGCGGGTGGGGCACGGCTTCCGAGAGCGCAAAGGATCAGCGCGAACACGCCACCGTGTCAGACGGCGCCGTAACGCTCTCTCGCCAGCTGCGCGCCACGGGCCAGGGCCTCGAGCTTGCGACGGGCGATGTCACGGTCCATCGGCGCCAGACCGCAGTTGGTGCAAGGCATCAGGCGTTCGCGCGGCACGAACTGCAAGGCCCGTCCGATGGTCTCGCAGACCTGCTCGGCGGTCTCGACCTCGTCGCTGGCCACATCGATCACGCCCACCATCACGTCCTTGCCCTGAAGCAGGCCCATGAGGTCGGGCGGCACGTGCGAGTGGTAGCACTCCAGGCTCACCTGGTCGATGCAGCTACGCGCGAGCGCAGGAAAGACCACTTCGTACTGGCGCCACTGCTCGCCCAGGGTCTTCTTCCAGTCCACGTTGGCCTGAATGCCGTAGCCGTAGCAGATATGGACCGCGGTGGTGCAGGTCAGGCCCTGTGCGGCGCGCTCCAGGGCGCGCACGCCCCAGTCGGCGGCTTCCTGCATGTAGACATTGAAGGCCGGCTCGTCGAACTGGATGATGTCCACGCCGTCGGCCTGCAGGGCCAGGGCTTCCTGGTTCAGGAGTTCGGCAAAGGCCATCGCCATCTTCACCCGGTCGCCGTAGTGGCGGTCGGCCACGGTGTCGACGATGGTCATGGGGCCGGGCAGGGTGAACTTGAGCTTGCGCGTGGTGTGCGCCCGGGCCAGTTGCGCCTCGAAGGCGTGCACCCGTCCTTTCAGGCGCAGCGGTGCGATCACCTGGGGCACCATCGCCTTGTAGCGGTCGTTGCGGATGCCCATCTCCACCTTGTTGGCGAAGTCGATGCCCTCAACCTGTTCGAGGAAGCCGTGCACGAAGTGCTGGCGCGCCTGCTCGCCGTCGGTGACGATGTCCAGGCCGGCCTCCTCCTGGGCGCGGATCCACAGCAGCGTGGCGTCGGCCTTGGCTTCGAGCAGGGTCTTGCCCTCGGCTTTCCACTGGGGCCAGAGCTTATGGGTTTCGGCGAGCCAGCCGGGCTTGGGCAGGCTGCCGGCGATGGAGGTGGCGAACATGACGGGTCTCCTCGGGATTCAGGGGTGGGCAGGGGCGGCGCAGCGTGCGCAGATGCAGGCGCGGTCCTTCGCAGCGGGCGGCACGCGCGCCAGCGTCGCGGCATCAAAGGTCACGCGGGTGCACCAGCACGGGGGCTGGGCCTGGCCGGTGCGCCGCTGCGTTTCCATGGCGCAGGCGTTGGGGCCGCCGCACAGGGGGCAGCGGGTCGGGTCGACGGTCTCGGGCCCGCGGATGTCGTTCATGCACGCACGCTAGCAGACACGCTTCGTGCGCGCATCCGGGCTTTTCAGGCCTGGGCCTTGAATTTCAGGCGCCAGGCGTGCAGCAGCGGCTCGGTGTAGCCCGAGGGCTGGGCCTCGCCCAGGAACACCAGGTCCAGCGCCGCGCGGTAGGCGTAGGAGGTACTCCAGTGGCCGGCCATCGGACGGTAGGCCGGGTCGCCCGCGTTCTGCTGGTCCACCACGGCGGCCATGCGCTGGAAGGTGGCGTGCACCTGTTCGGCGGTGATCACGCCATGTCGCAGCCAGTTGGCGATGTGCTGGCTGGAGATGCGCAGCGTGGCACGGTCTTCCATCAGGCCCACGTTGT
>CAZUKC010000087.1:0-7333 GCA_964620375.1 uncultured Ramlibacter sp.
CGCGGCCAGCCGGTGCTGGTGGGAACCACCTCCATCGAGAACTCCGAGATCATCGACCAGCTCCTGACGAAGGTGGGCCTGCCCCACCAGGTGCTCAATGCCAAGCAGCATGCCCGCGAGGCGGAGATCGTCGCCCAGGCCGGCCGATCCAAGATGATCACCATCGCCACCAACATGGCGGGTCGCGGCACCGACATCGTGCTCGGGGGCAACGTCGAGAAGGCGATTGAGGCGGTCGAGGCCGATCCCGCGCTGGACGAGGCCACCAAGGCGACCCGCATCGTGCAGCTGCGCGAGCAGTGGCAGAAGGACCATGCGCACGTGGTGGCCCAGGGCGGCCTGCGCATCATCGCCACCGAACGCCACGAGTCCCGCCGCATCGACAACCAGCTGCGCGGACGCTCGGGTCGTCAGGGCGACCCCGGCTCCTCGCGCTTTTACCTGAGCCTGGACGATCCTCTGATGCGGATCTTCGCCGGCGAGCGTGTCAAAGCCATCATGGACCGCCTGAAGATGCCCGAGGGCGAGGCGATTGAAGCCGGCATCGTCACCCGCAGCATCGAGAGCGCGCAGCGCAAGGTCGAGGCCCGCAACTTCGACATGCGCAAGCAGCTGCTCGAGTACGACGACGTCGCCAACGACCAGCGCAAGGTGATCTACCAGCAACGCAACGACATCCTGGATGCAACCGATCTCTCGGTCCAGATCGAGTCGCTGCGCGAGGGCTGCTTTACCGACCTGGTGCGCCAGTACGTTCCCGCCGAGTCGGTCGAGGAGCAGTGGGACCTTGCAGGTCTGGAAAAGGCGCTGATGGACGAATGGGGAATCACCCTGTCCTTGCAGCAGAAGGTGCAGGCGGCCGAGAGCGTGATGGACGACGACATCGTCGAGGAAGTGGTCGTAGCCGCCCACGCCGCGTTCAAGCAGAAGGTGCAGGAGATCGGCGAATCCAACTTCACCCAGTTCGAGCGCATGGTGCTGCTGCAAAGCATCGACACCCACTGGCGCGAGCACCTCGCGGCCCTCGACTACCTTCGCCAGGGCATCCACCTGCGCGGGTATGCCCAGAAACAGCCCAAGCAGGAATACAAGCGCGAGGCCTTCGAGCTCTTTGGCCAGTTGCTCGATTCGGTGAAGAACGAGGTCACGCGCACGCTCATGACAGTGCGGGTCGAGTCGTCCTCTCAGCTCGATCAGGCCGCCGAGGCGATCGAGGGCCGTGCCGAGCGCATTGCCAACGTCACCTACACCGCGCCGACCGAGACCGGCGAACCCGAGACCTCGGTCGATGCCGCCACCGCGCGCAGCGCAGGCGGGACCCCCCGTGTTGGACGCAACGACCCATGCCCCTGCGGCAGCGGCAAGAAGTACAAGCAGTGCCACGGCCGCCTGCAGTGAAAGGCGCCACGCTTGAGTAGCGTGACGGTTTGAAGTACCCAAAAAGCCGCCGTTGGGCGGCTTTTTTGTAACCACTCCTGTCAGAGCTGACAGGGGTTTGTTTGTTGCAAGGGGGTGACAGGCTCTTCAATTGGAAGGTGTTCCACAAGGAGGCCTACATGACCACACTTTCACCTATCCAATCTTTCGCCGCTGTCGCATCCACCTCGGCGCCTGCTCCTACAGCCCCTGCTGCGGATTCGTCATCGCGCACGCCGTCCCACCACATGGCGCGCTCCCGCAGTCCGGGCCTGTCCACGCACCTGCGTGCCCGCATCGCCCGCGACTTCCATGCGCGCTGGCATGACGAATGGGGCGGAAGGTTTGTCACCCACGGCCGCACGCCAGGCAGCGATGCGGTGCGCCTGGACGGCAACGACTACTTGGCGGTCACCGGTCACCCGCGAATCGTTCAGGCGCAGATCGACAGCCTGCGCTGCAACCAGGACGTGGTGGTCCAGTCCAGCGTCTTTCACCTCGCCGGTACGCCCACCCACCAATTCGAGCTCGCGCTGGCCGACTGGCTCGGCGCCGACAGCGCGCTCCTGTGCCAATCGGGCTATACCGCCAACTTGGGGCTGCTGCAGGTGGTGGCCGATCCTCAGACGCCGGTGTATGTCGACAGCCTGGCCCACATGTCGCTCTGGGAGGGTGTGCGTGCATCCGGTGCAACCGCCCACCCGTTTCGCCACAACGACCCTGGACACCTCGAGCGCATGATCACGCGGCATGGTCCAGGCCTCGTCGTGGTCGACTCGGTGTACAGCACCACCGGCGCGCTGTGCCCTCTGACGGAGGTCGTCGATATCGCGCAGGCCCACGACTGCATGATCCTGGTGGACGAATCGCATTCCCTGGGAACCCACGGACCAGAGGGGCGCGGCCTGTGCGCGCAACTGGGACTGACCGACCGCGTGCACTTCATCACGGCCAGCTTGGCCAAGGCCTTCGCGGGGCGGGCAGGTTTCTTCACCATGCCCGACGAACTGCGCTACTACCTCATGTGCCACAGTTTCCCCAGCATCTTCAGCTCCAGCCTGTTGCCGCACGAAGTGGCGGGCCTGGCCGCCACCCTGGAGGTGCTTCGTACCAGCGACGCAGCCCGCGAGCGCCTGCGGCAGCACACGCTGCGTGTGCGCGAGAGCCTGTCTCGACTGGGCTATCCCATCGCCCAGGGCTCCGAGCAGATCATCGCCCTGGAGGCGGGGACCGAGGTGAACACCCTGGCCCTGCGCGAAGCGCTCGAATCGCGCGGCATTTTTGGTGCGATCTTCGTGGCCCCCGCCACCGCGCGCAATCGCGCCATGGTGAGGCTGACCCTGCATGCCGCCCTCACCGACGCCGAACTGAGTCATCTCGAGCAGGTCGCCGCCGAGATCGCACCGCAGGTACGACCGTGGGAGTGGCCCAGCGCGCGCCGGCAGCGGGCGCTGTCCACGTGCTCGCCGTGATCAGTCATGAACGCCATGCTGCGCTTGCATCGCCAGCCAAGGTTCGTGTCCGAGCAGGGGAGCGGGCAGGGCCGATGCCGGCAGCTCGAACAGGGCGGCCAGCACGCGTCCGTCCGTTGCCGGCGAGAACGCGGGCAGGGGCTCTCCGGGCCCCTCCAGAGCCAGGGCCTGACGCACCTCCAGGGGCAAGAGGCAGTGTCCCCTGCGGATGTCCTGCAGGGCCTGGGCATCGGCCCCCTGCAGCTCTGCGAGTTCTGCGATGGCCGGCAGGCCCTCGCGGGTTTCCAGCTGCAGCCAGCTCACCTGCCCCTGTCGATCCAGGCCCAGCACCCCAAAGGGCTGACCAATCAGCACGTACTCCGTCCATTGGCGCGCGGCGTACCGCTGCAGCGCCTGCTGCAGCTCGGGGGTGGCGAGCAGCTCCAGTTGGTCGGGTCGCAGGGTCGAGCGCCAGATGGCGTTGTGCTGTTCGTGCGGCCGGTCGCACAGGGCTTCGATGGCCTCGGTCAGTCGTGCCGCCACGTCCGGGTCCTGCTTGGGGATGTAGCGATCGATCAGGCCGCGGTTGAAGGCGCCCACCGCGACGCGCTCGTCGGCCTGGCCGGTCAGCAGAACGCGGGCTCCCGGCCATCCGGTCAGCTCACTGAGCGCCTGCAGGCCGTCCATGCCGGGCATCGAGAAATCGACCACGCAGACATGCGTGAGCGCATGCCGCTCGGGCGTGCGAGCCCAGTACTGAAGGATCTGGGGAATCAGGGGCTTGCCCTGGCGCCAGAGGTCGACCATGGTTTGATGGCCCCAGCGGTCTTGCTCCCAGCGGCGCAGCTCGCGGTGCAGGTAGTAGATGCACTGCGCCGGTCGCAGGAACATCCGCAGGTGCCACCGGCGTGGCAGCACCATGGCAAGGATCTCCAGGTAATCCGGGTCGTCGTCCAGGAAGACCACGCTGCCGGGCCGATGAAAAAGGGGAAAACTCATACGGCCGGCAGTTCGATGGTGAAGCGGGCGCCTTTACCGGGGCTTGATTCCACCCGGATGATTCCGCCCGACGCCTGCACCACGCGCTGGCAGAACGCCAGTCCCAGTCCGTGCCCGGTGCCCTGGTGTGTCGACACGAAGGGCTGGAACAGGCGGGCCTGCAGCTCGGGACTCATGCCCTGGCCGTTGTCTGTGATCCGGATGCGTCCGGCCCGCCTACACATGCGGTCGATATCGATCTCCAGCCGCAGGTCACCCGGTCGCGGGCATTCGGGCATGGCGGCCAGGGAGCGCAATGCGTTCTTCAGCAGGTTGTCGATCACCTGGACGAACAGGGTGTCGGCGCTGCGGAAGCTGAAGTCACGGATCACGTGCAGCTGCACACAGTCGCGTTCGCGGGCATTGCGGTAGGGGAAGCCCTGCACCGCCTCCCGTGCGACCTGGGCTGCATTCACGATGGCGTCGGCAGGGGGCAGGTGCATGAGCCGGGCGTTGGCGATCTGCATGTCGATCTGGCGGTTCATGTGACGAACCGTGGCGTGCAGACGGCCGGTGAGGTGCTCGAACTCCCGCAGGGTCTCGGCTGGCACCGCACGGGCCTGACTGCGCAGAGCGTCGCCGATCAGGCCCATGGTCGACAGCGGCGTGCGCAGCTCGTGCGCCATGATGCCCATCGTGCCCAGCGCCTGTTTCAGCTGTTCGCGCCGCAGGTTGGAGGAGGAGATGCCCAGCATCAGGCCCATGTACCACGCGAAGGTGAACACCACTGCGTGCGGAATGACCTCCTCCAGCGACGCGGGCGTGACCGGCGGACCGGCCACCTGAAACAGCAGCCAGCCGGTGGGCAGGCCCGAGGCGATCCCGACCGTGGCGATGCGCCAGTCGGTCAGGTGGTAGTAGACGAGAAACATCGCGGACATCGTGGCGAACCAGACCGCATTGCGCTCGTTGCACAGGTACATCCAGGTGAAGTAGACGGGCAGCGTGATCCAGAAGATCGTGCTGAGCGCGAAGGTGGCCGCCCGACCGGGCGGCTGCGCCTGCAGGCTGGGCACCGTGAGCAGCAGGATGCCCAGCAAGCTCACGCCCAGCCGCTGCCACAGGCGCTCGTAGGGCTGGGGGACCCAGCCGGTCCAGACCGCATAGAAGAGGGGATGCCCGAGCGCGGTCGACAGGCCCAGCGCGCGGATCCGCCACCGCGAGGGATGCAGGATAGGTTCGAGCAGGGGCTGTGACACCGCATCGTTGACGAAGGACGGCGGCCGCGTGGTCGAGCGCTTCCAGGAAATGAGGTGCATGGGGGGCTGATGTGTCCGGTCGTCCTGGGGGCAGGCAGGGTCAGACGAGTGACTTTTGTAATGATATGGTGATACTTCTTCAGGGAGGTTGAATAACAACGATGCGGTTTCCTGTGAACTTTGACAGCGTCACCCTGGACGCCATCCTCGGCGACTGGTTGGTCGCCCTGCGGGAATTCGCGGTGGAAGCCGTGGCCGTGCTGGGGCCGGACCCCGGTGGCGGAGGCGACGACCGCCAGGTGCTGTGCGTGTACCCGCTGTCGGTCGGTGACGTGGTGCGGGCCCTGGCCGACAGCCGCGAGTTCGGCGCGCCCTGGCGCGAATCCGATGCGCCGCTCGTGGCGTGGCAGCACATCGCCCGAACTGGGCCCCTGAACGCCACCCGCTGGCGGGTGCTGGCCCTGGCCCACGGGTTCCAGACCATGGTGCGGGTGGAGTTCCCCCTGCCGGCCAATCGCGCCTTCGAGTGTTTCATGTTCAGTCCGCGGGAACTGGCCGACCGCTCCGATGCAGCCCTGCTGGTGTGGTCTACCCTGAATGTCTGGCCGCTGGTCAGGCGCTGCATCGCCCAGGCGCGCTCATCATTGAGCCCGCGCGAGCGACAATGCCTCATGCTCGCCTTCAACGGTCTGACAGCCCGGGAAAGTGCAGACCAGATGCTCTGCACCGAAAGGACCGTCAACTACCATCTGGCCAACGCAATGGCCAAGCTGAAGGTCGAGAACAAGCTGGCCGCCATCCAGCGTGCTTGCTGGATCGGCGCCATCTGAGGTGGGCCCGTGAGATCTGGAAGTTGGACAAAGACATGTTTCTCGCCATTGATGTTGGCAATACGCGCCTGAAGTGGGCGCTTTACGAGCAGGCGCGTCCCGGCGCGCTGGCGGTCGCGCAGGGCGCCGAGTTCCTGGAGAACATTGACCGGCTCTCGGGTGGTGCTTGGCGCGACCTGCCCGCGCCGAGCCGGATGCTGGGCTGCGCTGTTGCCGCAGACGCGGTCAAGATCCGCGTGCGCGAGCAAATGGAAGAGTTATGGGACGTGCCCCTGAACTGGGTCCATGCCAGCGCCAGCGAGGCGGGCCTGGTCAACGGCTACGACCATCCCACGCGGCTGGGGGCAGACCGCTGGGTGGCGATGATCGGCGCGCGGCATCGCATCCTGGCCCAGGGCCGGGCGCGGCCGCTGGTGGTGGTCATGGTGGGCACGGCCGTCACGGTCGAGGCCGTCAGCGCGGACGGCCGCTTCCTGGGCGGGCTGATCCTACCGGGGCACGGCATCATGCTGCGTGCGTTGGAGTCAGGTACCGCCGGCCTGCACGTGCCCACCGGCGAGGTGCGCGAGTTCCCCACCAACACCAGCGACGCGCTCACCAGCGGCGGCACCTACGCGATTGCGGGGGCGATCGAGCGCATGGTCACGCACATGCGCCGCCACAGCGGCGAAGAGCCGGTGTGCATCATGACCGGCGGTGCCGGCTGGAAGATGGCGCCGTCGATGTCGGTCCCCTTCGAGCTGGTAGACCACCTGATCTTCGACGGCCTGCTGGAGATCGCGCAGCGGCGCGCGGCTGGCTGAACCGCCGACGCGGGTCGCTTCAGGCGTTGGGGCGCGCCAGCCAAGCGTGGGCCAGCTGCACCCAGTAGGTCGCGCCCAGCGGAATCAGGTCGTCGTTGAAGTCGTAGCTCGGGTTGTGCAGCATGCACGGCCCGCCGCCATGCCCCATCTCGCGATGGGCGCCATCACCATTGCCGATGAAGCAGTAGGCTCCCGGCTTGGCTTGCAGCATGAAGGCGAAGTCCTCGGCGCCCATGGTGGGCTCCTGCGTACGCACGTTCTCGGCGCCGACGATACCGGTCATCACCTCTCGTGCGAACCGGGCCTCTGCTTCGCTGTTCAACGTCGGCGGGTAGTTGCGCTCGAACTCGAACTCGCACGCCGTGTCGTGCGCCGCGCACACGTGTTCGGCCACCTGGCGCATGCGCCGCTCGATCAGGTCCAGCACCTCCATCGTGAAGGTGCGCACCGTCCCCTGCAGCTCGCAGCTGTCCGGGACCACGTTGGTGGCTTCACCCGCGTGGATCATGGTCACCGAGATCACGCCGGCATCCACCGGCTTCTTGTTGCGGGTGATGATGGTCTGGAAGGCCTGCACCATTTGGCAGGCCACGGGT
>CAZUKC010000088.1:0-7280 GCA_964620375.1 uncultured Ramlibacter sp.
TCCCCAAGCAGTTTCTCAAGTCGATCCGCAAGACCGGCTTCGGCCCCAACCTGTTCGACGAATGGCGCTACCTGGATCCGGGCGAGCCCGGCCAGGACCCGGCCTCGCGCAAGCCCAATCCCGACTTCGTCCTGAACCAGCCCCGCTACCGGGGCGCCTCGGTGCTGCTGGCACGCCAAAACTTCGGATGCGGGTCGTCCCGCGAACACGCGCCCTGGGCCCTGCAGCAGTATGGCTTTCGCGCGCTGATCGCTCCGAGCTTCGCCGACATCTTCTTCAACAACTGCTTCAAGAACGGCCTGCTGCCCATCGTGCTGCCCGAGGCGCAAGTGGCCAAGCTGTTCGACGAGGTGGCGGCCTTTCCCGGCTACGAGCTCACCGTCGACCTGGAGCGCCAGGTGGTGGTCAAGCCCCAGGGCGAAGAGTTGCCCTTTGACGTGCAGCCATTTCGCAAGTACTGCCTCCTGAACGGCTTCGACGACATCGGCCTGACCCTGCGCCAGTCCGAGAAGATCCGGGCCTTTGAAGCCCAGCGCCTGGCCACCAAGCCCTGGCTGGCCCGCACCCTCAACGGATAAACACACCCCATGAAGATCGCAGTCCTGCCCGGTGACGGCATCGGCACCGAAATCGTCGCCGAGGCGGTCAAGGTCCTGAAGGTCCTGGACCTGAAGTTCGAGATGGAAACCGCCCTGGTCGGCGGCGTGGCCTACGACGCCCACGGCCATCCCCTGCCTGAAGGCACCCTCAAGCTGGCCCAGGCCGCCGATGCGGTGCTTTTTGGCGCCGTGGGCGACTGGAAGTACGACAAGCTCGAACGCCAGTTCCGTCCCGAGCAGGCGATCCTGGGCCTGCGCAAGCACCTGGGCCTGTTCGCCAACTTCCGCCCCGCCATCTGCTATGAGCAGCTGGTACATGCCTCGAGCCTGAAGCCCGAGCTGATCGCGGGCCTGGACATCCTGATCATCCGCGAGCTCACGGGTGACATCTACTTTGGCCAGCCCCGCGGCCGACGCGTGGCCACCGACGGTCACTTCCCCGGCGCCGAGGAAGCCTTCGACACCATGCGCTACTCGCGGCCCGAGATCGAACGTATCGCCCACGTGGCCTTCCAGGCCGCGCGCAAGCGCCACAAGCGCGTGACCAGCGTGGACAAGGCCAACGTGCTCGAGACCTTCCAGCTGTGGAAGGACGTGGTCACCGAGGTGGGCCAGCAGTACCCCGATGTCGCCCTGGACCATATGTACGTGGACAACGCCGCGATGCAGCTGGTGAAGGAACCCAAGAAATTCGATGTGGTGGTCACCGGCAACATGTTCGGCGACATCCTCTCGGACGAAGCCGCCATGCTCACGGGCTCCATCGGCATGCTGCCCTCGGCCAGCCTGAACGCCAGCAACCAGGGCCTGTACGAGCCCTCGCACGGCTCGGCCCCCGACATCGCCGGCAAGGGTGTGGCCAACCCGCTGGCTACAATCTTGTCTGCTGCCATGATGCTTCGCTTCTCCCTGAACCAGCCCCAGGCCGCCGACCGGATCGAGTCGGCGGTCAAGCACGTGCTGGCGCAGGGTCTGCGCACTGCGGACATCCATTCGGCGGGCACCACCCGCGTCGGTACCCGTGAGATGGGCGACGCGGTCGTGGCCGCCCTCACGAAGACCATTACCAAGACCACCACCAAGAGCTGACCCGGCTCCGGTTCGTCGCGCCCGCCCCGGCCCCGACGAGCCGGGGAGACCGGACCCACGAATCCATCTAGAAAGGGCGATGACGATGACTCTCAAGCACCAACCCCTGGTCGGCCTGGTCGGCTGGCGCGGTATGGTCGGCTCGGTCCTCATGGACCGCATGCAGGCCGAAGGCGATTTCGGCCTGATCGAACCGGTGTTCTTCTCCACCTCCAACGCCGGTGGCAAGGCCCCGGCCATGGCCAAGAACGAGACCACCCTGAAGGACGCCTACGACCTCGAGGCCCTGAAGCGGTGCGACGTCATCGTCACCGCCCAGGGCGGCGACTACACCACCGAGGTCTTTGCCAAGCTGCGCGCCGCGGGCTGGAACGGTCACTGGATCGACGCCGCGTCCACCCTGCGCATGAAGGACGACGCGGTCATCATCCTGGATCCGGTCAACATGCCCGTGATCCAGAACGCTCTGACCAAGGGCGGGCGCAACTGGGTGGGCGGCAATTGCACCGTGAGCTGCATGCTCATGGGCGTGGGCGCCCTGTACAAGGCGGGCCTGGTCGAATGGATGTCCTCCATGACCTACCAGGCGGCCTCGGGCGGCGGCGCGCAGCATATGCGCGAACTGCTCACGCAGTTCGGCACCCTCAACGCTGAAGTGAAGTCCCTGCTGGACGACCCCAAGTCGGCCATCCTCGAAATCGACCGCAAGGTACTGGCGCGCCAGCAGTCGTTGTCGGCCGCCGAGACCGCCAACTTCGGTGTGCCCCTGGGGGGCTCGCTCATTCCCTGGATCGACAAGGACCTGGGGGACGGTATCAGCCGCGAGGAATGGAAAGGCGGCGCCGAGACCAACAAGATCCTGGGCCAGGGCGCCGGTTTCGGCACGCCCGCGGTGCCGGTCGATGGCTTCTGCGTGCGCATCGGCGCGATGCGTTGTCACAGCCAGGCCTTGACCTTCAAGCTGAAGAAGGACGTGCCCGTGGCCGACCTCGAGGCCCTGATCGCCGCCGACAACGACTGGGTGAAGGTCGTCCCCAACACGCGCGAGGCCACGCTGGCGGACCTGACCCCGGTAGCCGTCACCGGCACCCTGACCATTCCGGTGGGGCGTATCCGCAAGCTGGCCATGGGCCCCGAGTACCTGGGCGCCTTCACCATCGGCGACCAGCTCCTGTGGGGCGCGGCCGAGCCGCTGCGCCGCATGCTGCGGATCCTGCTGGACGCCTGAGGACGTACCGACCGGCTGGTTCGTCTTGTCACCCACTTGCATTACTGTTATGGTCATTTCGGTAATCCTTGTACCCAGGCGAATCCCTGCACCATGAGTTCCACGCTGCCCGCGCGCCGAGCAGCCCGCCGTCCAGTGCGGGCCGGGTCCCGAGGCTGGCGCGCCACCGCCCTGGCGCTGGCCGCCGCACTGGCCCTGGGCCTGACCGCTGCGCCCGCCCACGCCCTGTCGCTGGGACGTGTCACCGTCCAGTCGGCGCTGGGCGAGCCGCTGCGCGCCGAGATCGACATCCCGCAGATCACCCCAGACGAGATCGCCAACCTGCGCACGGCGCTGGGCAGCCCTGAGGCCTTCCGCGCAGCGGGCATGGAGCGCAGCGCGGTGCTCGCGGATCTGCGGATCAGCCTGCAGCAGCGTCCGAACGGCACCTATTTCCTGCGCCTGGCCAGTGAGCGGGCGGTCAACGAACCCTTCATCGACCTGATCCTGGAGGCCAGCGGGCCGACTGGACGCATCGTGCGCGAGTACACGCTGCTGTTCGACCCGCCCAGCCTGCGGCAGGCGGGACCCGGCGCCGCCCCGGTGCCGATCCCGGCCCAGGTCACCCCCGCACCCGCACCAGAACCGGCAGCACCGTCCACGGCCGCCGAGGCATCGCCACCGCCCGCATCGCCCCCTCCACCCGCTGCGGCGCCAGCGCCTGCCCCGGCCGCCGCAGCCGCCCCGGCGTCCCCTCCGGCGCCCGCCGCAACCGCCTCGCCACCCAAGCGGCAGATCACGGTCCAGAGCGGTCAAACTGCCGCTGCCATCGCGGCCGCCGCCAGGCCCCGCACCGTCTCGCTAGACCAAATGCTGGTGTCGATGCTGCGGACCAACCCCGAGGCCTTCATTGGCGGCAACGTGAACCGCCTCAAGGCCGGCGCGGTGCTCGAACTGCCCACCGAGGCCGAAGCCGCTGCTGTCGGCGCCGACGAGGCGCGCCAGACCGTGGTCGCCCAGAGCAAAGACTTCAACGAATTCAAGCAGCGCCTGGCCGCCGGTGTTACCGAGCGCCCCGCGACGGCTGCCCAGGGGAGCCCGGGCCGGGCTGCCACCGGCCAAGTCCAGGCACGGGTCGAGGAAAAGAAGCCTGCCCCCGCCACCCCGGACCGCCTGACCCTGTCCAAGGGCGCCATCGAAGAAGGCGCGCGCGACGGCAAGGCCAGCGAGGACCGCATCGCACGCGAGCGCGCCGAACGCGAGGCCGCCAGCCGGGTGGCAGAACTCGACCGCAACATCGCCGAGCTCAAGCGCCTGGGCTCGGAATCCGCCACGCTGGCCGCGCCTCCCACCGCCGCAGCGTCCTCGGCCTCTGCACCCGCCCCCGGTATCGCCGTCCCCTCGACCCTGCCTGCTCCCGGCGCTGCGGCGGAAACGGCGTCCGCCGCGGCCTCGACGGCGGCGGCGCCCGCATCCAGCCCGGTTTCTGCGCCGGCCTCCGTCGCGCCCGCCCCCGAGAAATCCGGGTCCACAGACCTCTTCGCCCAGCCCCTGTTGCTGGCCGTTGCTGGCGGCGTGCTGGCCTTGCTGCTCGCGCTGGCTCTGTACCGCCGGCAACAGGCCCGCAATGCGCAGGTGCATCCTGATGCGGCGACAGACCGACTCGCGCCCGACTCCTTCTTCGGCAGCAGTGGCGGCCAGCGGATCGACACCTCCGAGGGCGGCAACTCCATGCTGTACTCGCCCAGCCAGATCGACGCGGCGGGCGACGTCGACCCGGTAGCAGAAGCCGACGTCTACCTGGCCTACGGGCGTGACCTGCAAGCCGAGGAAATCCTGCGCGAAGCGCTGCGCGTCACCCCGCAGCGTCTGGCGATCCACACCAAGCTCCTGGAAATCCTGGCCCGCCGCCAGGACGCAGACGCCTTCGCGGAGATCGCCCGCGACGCCCATGCCCTGACCGCGGGCAGCGGGCCGCAATGGGCCGAGATCGCCGCTCTGGGCCTGGAACTGGACCCGGGCAACGCGCTGTACTCGGGCGCAGGCACCCCGACGGCCGAGACCGGGCGTACCGATGGGCCAGCGCCCGCACCCGCTGTACCCGTCGCCGCCCCTGCCCCGACCCCGGGCCCGCTTGCGCCGTCTGCCGTCCCCCCCGGACTGGACCTGGACATCGCCTCGTTCCAGCCCCGCTCGGCGCCAGCCGCGGCCCTGGAGGCCACCGGCAGCCCCTTCGACTTCTCCGACGAGGACACTGCCGCGGCGCCCGCGGCCAAGGTCGATCCGAATGCGCCAGACTTCGACCTGGCCGGACTGTCCCTGGACCTGGACGACCGCGGGTTCAACGCCAGCGCGTCGGCCGATGCCGGGGCCCTGGCGACCAAGCTCTCGCTGGCCGAAGAGTTCCAGGCCATCGGCGACGTGGATGGCGCGCGCAGCCTGGTCCAGGAAGTCCTGGCCGAGGCCAAGACCGACGGCGAGTTGCGCGGGCGGGCCGAACGCCTGCTCGCCGAACTGGGTTGACCCCACAGGCCTGCGTGAACGCGGTCGTCGCAACCAGCGCCGACACCGCGCGACCGGGCCTGCAGCGCTGGGCCCTGGGCATCAGCTACAACGGCCAGGGCTATGAGGGCTGGCAGAGCCAGCCCTCGGGCCGTACCGTCCAGGACCGGCTGGAAGCCGCCCTCGCGCAGTTCGCAGCCGAGCCCGTCGCCACGGTCTGCGCCGGCCGCACCGATGCGGGGGTTCATGGCCTGATGCAGGTGGTGCATTTCGACACCCCGCTGCAACGCGAACCTTTCTCCTGGGTACGGGGCACCAACGCCTTCCTGCCCTCTGACATCGCGGTGCAGTGGGCCCAACCCGTGCCCGCCGAGTTCCACTCTCGCGCGAGTGCGACGGCCCGCCGCTATGCCTACGTGCTGCTGGAATCCGCGGTGCGCCCCAGCGTCGAAGCGGGCCGCGTGGGCTGGGTGTTCCGTCCGCTGGACGCCGATGCAATGCGTGCGGCGGCCGATCGTCTCCTGGGCGAACACGACTTCACGTCGTTTCGCGCCTCCGGCTGCCAGGCCCGCTCGCCGGTCAAGACCCTGCGGCGCATCGACATCGCCCGGCGCGGCCCCTACTGGCGCTTCGAGTTCGAGGCCAATGCCTTCCTGCACCACATGATCCGCAACATCATGGGATGTCTCGTGTTGGTGGGCCAGGGCCTGCAGCCGCCCGCGTGGATGGCGCAGGTGCTGGCCGCCCGCAGCCGCGACGCCGCCGCCCCGACCTTCGCGCCCGACGGCCTGTACTTTCTCGGGCCGGTCTACGACGCGTCCTGGGATCTGCCGAGCCAGCCCCCGTCCTATCATTGGATTCCCTGAATCCCCTCCTCAATGAGCATCCGGACCAGAATCAAGATTTGCGGGCTCACGCGCGAGCAGGACGTGGACGCGGCGGTCGAGGCCGGTGCCGACGCCGTCGGCTTCGTCCTGTACGACAAAAGCCCGCGCCACGTCAGCCCCGCGCGTGCGGCCGACCTCGCGCGCCGCCTGCCGCCCTTCGTGACGCCGGTGCTGCTGTTCGTGAACGCCCCCGCCGCCACGGTGGCCGCTGCCTGCGACCAGGTGCCGCAGGCCTGGGTTCAGTTTCACGGTGACGAGACCCCCGCCGACTGCCTGGCCGCCACCGGTCGCGGCAGCCGGCCCTACCTGCGGGCGGCCCGTATCCCCCTGGATGCGGCGGCCCGCTTCGATTTGCTAGCATTCGCCTCTGATTTTTCCCACGCCCAGGCCCTGCTCCTCGACGCCCATGTCGAGGGCTACGGCGGCGGCGGCAAGGCATTCAATTGGTCACTTCTGCCACCAAGCGTCAACGCTCACCTCGTCTTGTCTGGTGGGTTGACACCTGCAAATGTGGGCGACGGCATCGCGCAGGTACGGCCACGCGCGAAATCGCTGGCCGTTGACGTGAGTTCCGGCGTCGAAATCTCCAAGGGGATCAAGGACGCCGCCCGGATCCACCAGTTCGTCGCCGCCGTGCGCGCGGCCGACGCACTCCTTGCAGACAACCCGCCATGATCACTTACAACCAGCCCGATGCCGCCGGCCATTTCGGCCTGTACGGCGGCAGCTTCGTCAGCGAGACGCTGACCCACGCCATCGCCGAACTGCGCGAAGCCTACGCCCGCTATCAGCACGACCCCGAGTTCCTCGCCGAATTCCAGTACGAACTCAAACACTTTGTCGGACGCCCCTCCCCGATCTATCACGCGGCCCGCATGAGCCGCGAGATGGGCGGCGCGCAGATCTACCTCAAGCGCGAGGACCTCAACCACACCGGCGCACACAAGATCAACAACACCATCGGCCAGGCCATGCTGGCCAAGCGCATGGGCAAGC
>CAZUKC010000089.1:0-7259 GCA_964620375.1 uncultured Ramlibacter sp.
GCGCTGACGAACTTGTAGATGTACTCGTTGCGGGAGTCGCAGCCCATGTAGAAGGCCAGCGACTGGCCCGCCTTGGGCAGGCTGCAGGCTGCACCCTCGTGCGCCATGCGGCCCATCGCCACGCGCTTCACGGGCGCCGATCCGGGCTGCAGGGGGTCGATCTCGACGTTGTAGCCGAAGGTGTTGGCCTCGTTGCGGAAATCCTCGGACGGGCTAGCGCCCGTCGCGCCGAGGTTCCAACGCGCGAACCGGTCGTCCGTAGCGGACACCGTGTGCCAGCCCTGACTGGTGGCGCGGGTCTGGCCAGGCGCCGGTGCCGCCAAGGGGAGCCCGTAGCGGCGGCGTGCGGCGACCTCCTTGGGCGGCAGCGCCGGGCCGGTGCCCGCTATCTGGAAATAGAAGGCCCAGTTTTCCTCGCAGGCCAGGTAGGTGCCCCAGGGCGTTTTGCCATGGCCGCAGTTGTTCAGAGTGCCGCGGCTCATCTCGCCCGACGCGTTCCAGCGGGTCGCCATCTGCGCGCGGATGTCCTGCAGGTGCACGGCCGGACCGGCGATACGCGCGGGGGTCTGCGCCGTAATGCGGCGGTTCAGGGGCGAACCGCTTTTCATACGCCAGCCCTGCGGACCCCGCTCGATCTCCACGACGGAGACGCCGTGGTGATTGATTTCCTTGAGCACTTCCAGCTGCGGCCGTGACCCGAGGTCCCAGTCTCCGAACTGTGTGAATTTCTTGCCGGAGACCCCGTTGGAGGTCTGGCCATTGGGGTGCATGAAGTGGGCGTCCGCCGAGCTTTCGTGGTTTACGACGATCACCGCGCGGCCCGTGTCGACCTCGGTGTAGCGGCCCTGGGCGTCGATGAAGTAGATCTCCAGTGCATCGTGGTGGTCGCCAATGCGGCGGGACCAGTCGTCCGTCTCGGCGCCGGTATTCGAGTAGGGCGGTACGGAGGTATCCAGTGCGTCACCAGTGGCATGCAGTACTGTGTAGCGGTAACCCGGTGGCAGCACCACGTCGTCTAGCAGGCTTTTTTCTAGGGATGCGAAGCCGAGGCTTTTGGCAGTTGCCGGTGAGCTCGGGGCAAGGCTGGCGCAACCCGGGAGCAAGGCCAGGCCCGCCAAGCCGACCCCGCCACGTAGCACGGCGCGGCGGCTTGGGCTGGACAGGGTGCGGGATAGCACCGTGTCGAAATGGGGGTTGTCAGAGGTGTTGGAGAGGGTCTCGTGATCGGGGTGTGACATGCGGAGCGATCGGACTGGTCAGGGAACACGCAGTAGTTGATTCCGGTTTCATGACAGATCCGTGTCACCCCGACTCGATTCAAGGTCTTTTGCGTATCTGGGACCGGCACCGGCGCTTTTGCCCCTACTCTTTCGCGCTTTACCCACTGCCATGCTGTTCCCTCGCCGCGCCACCCGCATGCTGCTGTCTTCTTTCCTGGTCTTCTCGGCCCTTGTCCCGGTGCATGCTGTCGATGTCCCGAGCCGCAACCCGCCAGCCGAGGAACGGGCCTTGCGTGAGGCGCGCGCGGCCATCGCCCGCGCGGATTGGGCTGAGGCGGTTTCTCACCTGACCCCCCACGTTCAGGTCCAGCCCGATTCGGCCGACGCCCACAACCTGCTGGGTTATGCCTTGCGGCACCTGGGGCGCTATGCCGAATCTGAGGTGGCCTACCAGCGGGCTCTGGCTTTGGACCCTGACCATCTGGGCGCGCACGAATACCAAGGCGAGCTGATGTTGATCCTCGGGAAGCGCGAGCGAGCGCAATACCATCTGAGAGAGTTGGCGCGCCTGTGTCCCTCGGGCTGCGACGAGTACGATGATTTGAGGCGTGCAATCGATGCGTACCCTGTCTCGCCGGGAATGCGGTGACTGTAGCGCTGGCTTCCGAAGGGTACGAAACAAGGTTTGCCCGAGTTCGAATCCCAGACCTGATCAGAAATCGTCGCAGCTGGACGAGAGTAGGTTGGTGGGGCAGGCTTCACTGCTCCGCCAGATCAACCCCAAAACGCCCTTCACGGGGCGTTCTTACTGGGGAGCAGAGTATTACCGGGCCCTATTTGTTCCGTTACGCAGATGCAAAGGAAAAGCGGAGCTTTTGCGAATTCCAGTTAGATCGCAAAATAGCATTCTGCGCAGTCACCTTTCAGACCAATCCGATGTACGTCCCCGCCCATTTCGCGATCAAGAATCCTCAAGACATGCACGCGATCATTGGCGCGCATCCCCTGGGCGCTCTGGTGACGTCGGGCCCCGACGGACTGGACGCTAACCACATTCCGTTTGAGTTTGATCCAGCCCATGGCCCGCTCGGGCGGCTGACCGCGCATGTTGCGCGTGCCAATCCGGTGTGGCAGCAGTGCAAAGAGGGCGCGGACGTGCTGGTCATTTTTCGGGGCAATGAGAGCTACATATCGCCCAACTGGTACCCGAGCAAGCATGAAACCCACCGGCAGGTCCCCACCTGGAACTACGAGGTGGTGCATGTGCACGGCCGCCTGACCGTGATGGACGAAGAGCGGTTTGTCCGCGGCGTCGTGGCCAGGCTCACCCGACAACACGAGATGACCGAGCCTCGCCCCTGGAAGATGGGCGATTCGCCGCCCGACTACATCGACGGCATGCTGCGGGCGATCGTGGGGATCGAGATCGAGATCCAGCGCATGGAAGGCAAGGCCAAATTGAGCCAGAACCGTGAGGCACGCGATCGTCTGAACGCCGCCGACACTCTGCTCACGAAAGGCGAGGACGGTTTGGGAAGGGCCATGCGTGAGGCGTGACGATCCGTCGTTTGAATAGGGTCGCGGGTGGGGCGCGGCCGACCCTCAAGTCCGCAAGTGACGCCGCGCGCCGATCAGCGGAATTCCAAACATCACGCCAGTGGCCGTATTCAGAAATACGTTGCCCCAGACACCGTGCAGCAGTGAAAAGCTGGTGTCAATCACGTACTAGGCCAGCAGCGGCCATGCGATGGCGTTCCACGCGTAGCGCTCCCCGGCCAGGAACGGTCCCCGCGCCAGCGCGATCACGGTCAGCATCCACCCGGCCATGACGGCCCCGATGATGCCGTTGGCGAATCGCAGATAACCGGTCACTTCATCGGGTACTGGTACGGGACTGTGGGCTTGTTGCAAGTACACGGGAGGCGGCCGCTGTGCGCGATTGGGGTCGTGCCGGTGTCGTCGCTGGCCGACTGCGCACCCATTCATCTCTTTGTGTAGATCTGCTCGAAGAGCGCACCGTCCGCGAAATGCTCTCTCGATGCGATCGCCCATCCCCCAAAGGCCTGGTCAATCGAAAACAGGTTCAGTTTGGGAAACTGCTTGGCGTACTTGGCCTGGGCCTGGGGCGATGTCGGCCGGTAGAAATGTTTACCAATGATGTCCTGGCCCTCCTCGGTGTACAGAAACTCCAGATAGGCCTGAGCGACCGCGCGTGTCCCCCTCTTGTCCACGATCTTGTCGACGAGGGTGACCGCCGGCTCGGCCAAGATGCTCAGGGAGGGATACACCACGTCGACCTTGCGGCTGAACTCTTTGTCCAACAGGTAGGCCTCGTTTTCCCACGCGAGCAACACATCGCCCTGCTGGCGCTGCGCGAAGGTGATCGCCGAGCCCCGTGCGCCGGTGTCGAGCACCGGTACGTTCGCGTACAGCCTGGTCACGAACTCGCGGGCCTTGTCCGCCGAACCGTATTTGCGCTTGGCAAATTCCCAGGCTGCCAGGTAGTTCCAGCGTGCGCCGCCGGAGGTCTTGGGGTTGGGCGTGATGACTTTGATTCCAGGCTTGACCAGGTCGTCCCAGTCCTTGATGCCTTTGGGATTGCCCTCGCGCACGACGAGCACGATGGTGGAGGTGTAGGGCGACGCGTTATGTGGCAGGCGCCTTTGCCAGTCCTTCGGAATCAGCTTGGCTTCGGTGTGCAGGGCATCGGTATCCCAGGCCAATGCCAGAGTGGCGACGTCGGCCTCGAGTCCGTCGATGATCGAACGGGCCTGTTTGCCAGAGCCGCCGTGGGACTGCTGGATCGTCACGTCCTGGCCGGTCTTTGACTTCCAGTGCCTCGCAAACGCTCGGTTGATCTCCCCATAGAGCTCGCGCGTCGGGTCATACGAGACGTTCAAGAGCGTGACGGGTGCGGGTGCAGATGTCTGGGCAGCCCCGAGCGCAGGCCAAAAGCCTGCCGCCAGCAGGGCATTGAGTTCGCGGCGGCGAATGGAATACATCGACTTCTCCTCCTGTGAATCGTGGCGAGGTCGCGATGATTCCGAAAAGGTTCGATGAACGGAACGAATAAAAAGTCATTTTTAAATTCGGGCCTTAGAGTCCGTGCGCGCTCGTGGGCTGCTACTTGCCGAAACCGGTCAGGCAGCCAGCCACTGGGCGTATTCGTAGTAAAGCGGTAGTCCCAGCAGCAGGTTGAAGGGCAGGGTGACACCGAGCGATGAGGTCAGGTAGATGCCTGGGTTGGCCTCGGGCAGCGAGGCCCGGCAAGCGGCTGGCGCATCGATGAAGGACGCGCTGGCGCAGATCGCCCCGAAGACGAAGGCGCCCCCGACGGTCAAGCCGGCGGCGTGACCCAAACTCACCCCGACCAGGCCATGCAGCAGCGGCATCACGATGCCGAAACCGGCCATGAATATCCCCACCTGGCGGAAGGCCTTGATCTGGCGGGCGGCAGTGATTCCCATCTCCAGCAGGAACAGCATCAGCATGCCGCGGAAGAGACCTTCGTAGAAGGGGGAGATCTGCTGCCATTGCTTGTCGGTGGCGATGTAGCCAATGAGCATGCCGCCCACCAGCAGCAAGATGCCGCGTCCGCGGATCACGCTCAGGAACAGCTCGGAGGCCTGCACCCCGCCGCCTTTGGTGCGACCCAGGGCGACCCGGGCGATGACCAGGGAGTAGATGACGCCGAATTCCATGAGGGCCACCATGGCCGCCATATAGCCCTCGGCCGGGGTACCCATGGCCGTGGCGAAGCTCATGGAGGCGAAGAAGGTTGCTGTGGAGACCGAGCCGTAATGCGCCGCGATGGCCGCCGAATTGCTGATGTCCATGCGACCCAGTCGGCGCGTGACGATGTAGGCCAGCGTGGGAATTCCAAAAGTCATGAGCACTGTCACGCCCAGCAGGGGCCACAGGCTGCCGATTTCGGCCTTGGCCAACTCTCGGCCCCCTGTGATCCCCAGCGAGAACAGCAGGTAGATCGCCAACAACTTGACGACGGCTTCCGGCAGTTCCAGCTCGCTTTTGACGGCGCCTGCGAGGGTCCCCAGCAGGAAGGCCAAGACGATGGGCTGAAGCAGGTTGGTGAGGAGTAAGTCAAGACCTGGCATGTCGATTCCTTTTTCGGTGGCCTGTCGGTCGGCCGGCAATGAAGTGGCCAGACTCTATGAAAGGAAATGGTTTGCGTACAGTTCATATAAGGGCACAATTTGTTTGATTAAATAAAACAAACAAAATGGCCGAACTCAACTTTCATCATCTGCGTTACTTCTGGGCGGTGGCGCATCGAAGGCAACTCACGAAAGCTGCCGAGGCCCTGCACATTTCCCCCTCCGCGCTTTCGATACAACTGCGTCAGTTGGAAGATCGCCTCGGGCATCCTTTGTTTGAGCGCAAGAACCGGCGTCTGGAGTTGACGGAGGCAGGACGGGTGGTCCTGGCCCATGCCGACACCATTTTCAAGACCGGGCAGGAGCTTCTCAGCACGCTGCGGGGAACGCCTGCGGTTTCACGCCCCGTGCTGCGTGTCGGCGCCGTGGCTACCCTCTCGCGTAACTTCCAGATCGATTGGGTGCTTCCCCTGCTGAAGGATCAAAGCCTGCAGGTCCGACTGGTGTCTGGACAGATGCGCGAATTGCTCTCCCAACTCGCCAGCCACGCCCTGGACGTGGTGTTGTCCAATGAGTCCGCTCCTCGGGACACCGCCGCCGGCTGGATCAGCCGACGCATCGCACAGCAGCCTATGAGTCTGGTCTCGCTCGCACCGGCCCGCGGGCGTCGGAGAGCAAAGCCCATGAAGTTTCCGCAGGACCTGGAGGGACAGGCGCTGATCTTGCCAAGCCAGGACAGCGCGGTGAGGCTCGCCTTCGACCTGATCCTGGATGAAGCGGGTGTGCGGCCTCAGATCTTGGCCGAGGTCGACGACATGGCCATGTTGCGATTACTGGCCAGGGAAACGGGGGCTCTGGCGCTGGTCGCGCCGGTGGTGGTGAGGGATGAACTCAGAAGCGGCGTCCTGGTGGAGCGTTGCACGCTCCCGCAGCTCCAGGAAAATTTCTATGCCATCACGATGCGCAGACGATTTGCACACCCTGCATTGAGGTCTCTTCTCGGGCTTGCGTGATGTGATGGCCCGCCCTGGCCTTGAGCGTGGCCTGTAAGCTCGAGGTGTTGTGCGATCTCCAGGAGCATCCATGCCGGTCATCGATACCCCCGTCCTTCGCGTCGGCTATGAGGAGTGGAACCCGCAGGCCGAGCGCGCTGTGCTGCTGCTGCATGGCTGGCCGGACAGTCCACGCAGTTGGACGCAGGTGGCGCCCTTGCTGGCCGAACAGGGCTGGCGCGTGATCGTGCCCGCCTTGCGCGGTTTTTCGCCCACACGGTTCCTGCGACCCGACACCCCACGAAGCGGCCAGCTCTCTGCCCTGGGTCGCGATGTGCTGGAGTTGGTCGAGGCCTTGCAGCTGCAGCGCCCAGCGCTGGTGGGACACGACTGGGGAGCCCGTGCGGCTGCCAACGCCTGCGCGCTGCAGCCGGGGGTTGCGAGCCACCTGGTCATGCTCTCGGTGGCGTATGGCACCAACCTGCCTTCGCAGAGCCTGTCGCTGGAACAGGCGCGAAGCTACTGGTACCACTGGTTCATGGCCACGCCGCGCGGCCAGGAGACGGTGCGCACCGAGGGCCCAGCCTTTGCCCGGATCATGTGGGACACCTGGGCGCCCGCGGGCTGGTACACGCCCCAGGAGTTTGAGGCCACTGCACAGGCCTTCGCGAACGACGACTGGCCCGAGGTGACCCTGCATTCCTACCAGCACCGATGGGGCCATGCGCCGGGGGATCCGCGCTACGCCGCCGACGAGGCCCGCCTGAGTGTGGTGTCGCCGCTAGACCTGCCCACGATGGTCCTGCATGGCGGCGCCGACGGCGTGAACGCACCGCAGTCGTCCGAGGGCAAGGAGGGCTATTTCCGGGGGCGCTACGAGCGCCACGTGCTGCCAGGCGTCGGACATTTCCCGCAACGGGAGGCGCCCGAGG
>CAZUKC010000090.1:0-6590 GCA_964620375.1 uncultured Ramlibacter sp.
GGCATGCTGATGCTGCTGTTCATCACCCTGCGCCTGCAGAAGGGCCACTTCACCAAGGACCGTCACTTCGGCTTCGAAGGCGCGGCCTGGTACTGGCACTTCGTGGACGTGGTTTGGCTTGGCCTGTACGTGTTGGTCTACTGGCTGTAACTGCCACGAAGCAAGGGCCGCGAAAGCGGCCCTTGTTCTTTGGGGGAAAGCAGACGCTCAGGCGCCCACCGGGATGCCGGTGGGACGCAGGTAACCCAGTTTCCAGGCCAGCAAAATGCACACGAACAGCAGGATCGAAAACCCGACCCGAAACGCCAGCGCCCGCGCCATGCGGGCGGACTTTTGCGCGTCGTCCTCCTGCGACCGGTTGCCCCGCATCATGAAGTACAGCGCCGCGCCAAGGCTACCGAGGATGGCCACGAAGGCCAGCGAGATCAGGAGGGCTTTCATCCGGGGGATTATCCCGTGCCCGGCGTGATACGCCCGCTGCGCTTCTGGCTGCTGACCCTGGCCGCGGTGGCGGGCATGGCGGTCACGTTCTCGCTGGGGCTGTGGCAGTGGGGCCGCGCCCAGGAAAAACTGGCGCTGCAGTCGGACCTGCAGACCCGCCAGGCCCTGCCGCCCCTGGGTCCCGAGGCCCTGGTGCCCGCAGGGGCTGCCGCGCGACCGGCCGACCTGATGCACCGTGCGGTGGTTCTGCGCGGTCAGTGGCTGGCGGATCACACGGTGTTTCTGGACAACCGCCAGATGAACGGGCGCGTGGGCTTTTTCGTCGTCACGCCCCTGCGTCTTGCGCCGGGCGAGGCTGGCCAGGGCGCGGTGATCCTGGTGCAACGGGGCTGGGCGCCGCGCAGCTTCACCGACCGCCAGCAGCTGCCCGCCCTCACCACGCCTGCAGGCGAGGTGAGGGTCACCGGGCGGATCGCCCCGGCGCCGTCCAAGCTATACGACTTCGACGGAGCTCCCGCCGGGCCCATCCGGCAAAATCTCGATCTGGCGGCGTTTCGGACCGAGACCGGCCTGCCGCTGGTCGACGGATCGGTGCTGCAGACCGACGCGCCGTCCGACGGTCTGCTGCGGGACTGGCCGGTGCCCGCCCACAGCGCCGACAAGAACTACGGCTACGCCTTCCAGTGGTGGGCCCTTTGCGGCGTGATTTTCATCCTCTATGTCTGGTTCCAATTCATCGCCCCCCGCCGGCGCCCAGCCCCTGCGGCCTGACCAGCCGCTGGACCTCACGGTGCACTCCCTGCCCAGCCCGGATGGCGCTGCGCAGGACGACGCGCGCCGGACCGTCAGCGGCCGCTGGAAGATGCTGGCCGTGCTGCTGGTGTGCGCCGCGCCGGTCATCGCGTCCTACTTCACCTATTACGTGATTCGGCCCGAGGGCCGCCGTAACTTCGGTGCGCTGATCGAACCGCAGCGCCCGGTGCCAGCGCTGGTCGCCACGCCGCTGCAGGGGCCGCCCGTCACGCTGGACAGCCTGCGTGGGCAGTGGCTGCTGGTCACCGTGGCCGAGAGCGCCTGCGATGCAATTTGCGAGAACCACCTGTACCTTCAGCGCCAGCTGCGCGAGGCCCTGGGCAAGGACAAGGACCGAATAGACCGCGTCTGGCTCGTGACCGATGTTGCCCCGGTGCGCGACGCACTGCTGCCGGCGCTGTCGGGTGCCACCGTGCTGCGCGTGGACGGCGCCGCGCTCGCCCAGTGGCTGCAGCCCGCCGCGGGCCAGTCGCTGGCCAGCCACCTGTACGTGGTTGATCCCATGGGCAACTTCATGATGCGGTTCCCGGCCGGCCTGGACCGCGAGGGCGCCGCGCGCGCCAAGCGCGATCTGGAGCGCCTGATGCGCGCGTCCGCTTCCTGGGATCAGGCGGGGCGGCCATGAGAGCGCAGCACCGAGCGTGGGGGCAGGCATGAACGAGACCGTGGCCCTCTACGACCTCTCCCCCACCGTGCGGTTGATGCTGCTCGGGATCGTGCTCGCCCTGGGGCCGCTGGCCTGGGTGTGGCTGCGTCACCAGCAGCGTCCGCCAGCGCAGCGACTGGCGGCCCTGACCGTGCTCACGCTGTTCCTCACCTTCGACCTGGTGCTGTTCGGCGCGTTTACCCGCCTGACCGACTCGGGCCTGGGCTGCCCCGACTGGCCCGGCTGCTATGGCAGTGTCAGCCCGGTCGGTGCCCGCGCAGAGATCAGCGCCGCGCAGGCCGCCATGCCCACCGGGCCGGTCACGCACACCAAGGCCTGGATCGAAATGATCCACCGCTACCTGGCCACCGGCGTGGGCGTCCTGATCCTGGTCCTGGCGATCACGAGTTGGCTGCGCCGTCGCGAGCTCCCGATCCATCCGGCCTGGCCGTTGGTCAGCCTGGTGTGGGTCTGCCTGCAGGGTGCCTTCGGTGCGCTCACCGTGACCCTCAAGCTGCAGCCGGTCATCGTGACCCTGCACCTGCTGGGGGGCTTGGCGCTGCTTGCGCTCCTGTGCCGGCAGGCGGTGGCCTATTCGCAGGCCTGGCGTCCGCGCCAGCCGGTGGCGGTGACGCCCGGTACACGCGTGCTGGTGATCGTCGTCTTCGCGCTGGTGTGGATGCAGGTGGCGCTGGGGGGCTGGGTCAGCACCAACTACGCGGTGCTGGCCTGTACCGACTTCCCGACCTGTCACGGCCGCTGGTGGCCGCAGATGGACTTCGCGCAGGGCTTTGAGGTCTGGCGGCCGCTGGGCTACACCAGTACCGGCGAGCCCCTCACTTTCGCGGCGCTCACCGCCATCCACTACGTGCACCGCCTCATGGCCTACGCGCTGCTGCCGCTCTTGGTGGTGCTGGCCTGGCGCCTGCACCGCGCGGGCTGGGCGCGCGCGGCGGGCTGGGTCTTCGCGCTGGCGGCCTGGCAGTTCCTCACCGGCCTGTCCAACGTGGTCCTGGGGTGGCCGCTGGTGGCGGCGGTGAGCCACACCGGTGGCGCGGCCGGCCTGGTGGTGGTCTTCACCTGGATCCTGTGCGAGCTGTACCCGCAGCGGCAGGTGGCGGCACTGGGCCCGGCGGGTGTCGACGGGGGCGTCGAGGGCGTTGGCGGCGCCCAGCGCCTGCGAGACATGCAGGAGATTCGCGGATGAACCGCTATGCCCAGTTCTACGCGCTGACCAAGCCGCGGGTGGTGCAGCTGATCGTCTTTTGCGCCGTCATCGGCATGGTGCTGGCGGTGCCCGGCCTGCCGTCGATGGAGCACTTGCGCGTGGCGGCGCTGGCCTCGCTGGGCATCTGGCTGGTGGCCGGCGCGGCGGCGGCCTTCAACTGCCTGGTCGAGAAAAGCATCGACGCCAAGATGAAGCGCACCGCCTGGCGCCCCACGGCCAAGGGCGAGCTGTCCGACGCGCAGACCCTGATGTTCTCGGGCCTGCTGTGCGCCCTGGGCTCCTGGCTGCTGTGGGTCTCGGTCAATCCACTGACCATGTGGCTCACCTTTGCCACCTTCGTGGGCTATGCGGTGATCTATACCGTGGTGCTCAAGCCGCTCACGCCCCAGAACATCGTGATCGGCGGCGCCTCGGGGGCGATGCCACCGGTGCTCGGGTGGGCGGCCCTCACGGGCGAGGTCGGGCCCGAAGCCCTGATCCTGTTCCTGATCATCTTCCTGTGGACGCCGCCGCATTTCTGGGCGCTCGCCCTGTACCGGGTCGAGGACTACCGCAAGTCTGGCCTGCCCATGCTGCCTGTCACCCACGGCAATGAGTTCACCCGCCTGCAGATCTTGCTGTACACCCTGGTGCTGTTCGCCTCGTGCCTGCTGCCCTTCGTGATCGGCATGAGCTCGTGGCTGTACCTGGTCGCCGCCCTGGTGCTCAATGGGATGTTCGTGGCCTATGCCTACAAGCTGTGGCGCGCCTACTCGGACGAACTCGCGCGCCGCACCTTCCGTTTCTCCCTGATTCACCTCAGTGGACTGTTTGCGGCGCTTTTGCTCGATCACTACCTGCTGTGAGGCTGCCTGCCGTGCGACGTCGATTCACTCTGCGTGCTGCCTGCGCCGCGCTGCTCGCAGGCGCTCTGGTGGCCTGCGGTGAGGCCAAGCTGCCTTTCAAGTCTGTCGACATCACCGGCGCCGACTACGCGAAGGACTTTCAGCTCACCGACCACCTGGGCCAGCCGCGCCGGCTCGCGGATTTTCGGGGCAAGGTGGTGGTGGTCTTCTTCGGATTCACGCAGTGCCCCGATGTCTGCCCCACCACCCTGATGGAGCTGGCGCAGGTCAAGCGCGCGCTGGGCGCGCAGGGCGACCAGGTGCAGGGCATCTTCATCACCGTCGACCCCGAGCGCGACACGCCTGCGGTCCTTACGGCCTACATGGCCCTGTTCGGCCCGGACTTCCTGGCGCTGCACGGCACCCCGGCGCAGATCGAGGCCACCGCGCGCGACTTCAAGGTGTTCTACAAGAAGGTCGAGGGCAAGACAGCCACCAGCTACACGATGGAGCACTCGGCGGCCAGCTTCGTCTACGACACCCAGGGTCGGCTGCGTCTGTACGTGCGACCGGGCGCGGGGCCGCAGGCGCTGACCGACGACCTGCGAAAGGCGCCTAGAGCGGCCGCTCCCGGAATTTGCAGATTTGTTGCGATTGCACCGAGGTGATCCGATGAAATCGACAAGACGATGGATTCGGGCGCCGGAGGTGTTGTGTGGGCCAGGAGCAGCAGGGGACGGGATGGTGGTGGGCCTGTCTGGGCACGGGTATCGTGTCGGCCGCGGCGGTAGCGGCCTGGATGGTCTGGCCCGTTGTCACAAGCGCCGGCACACGGCCTGATGCCACGGCCTCCGCCACCGCCCAGAGCCCGACGCTGCAACGAATTCGCGCCCGTGGCGAGGTGGCCATCGGGGTGCGCACCGATTTCCCGCCCTTTGGCATGCTCGACGCACGTGGCCGCCCTCGCGGCCTGGAGGTGGACCTCGCGCAGGCCCTGGCCGACCACCTCGATGTACGACTGCGGCTGGTGCCGGTGTCCACGGACAACCGCTTCGCCCGGCTGCACGAGGGCGCCGTCGACCTCCTGATCGCCTCCGCTGGTGGCGTCCTGGCGCGCCGGCAGGGCGCCACCGTCGTGGAGCCGCACTACTACGGGTCGGGGGCGAACGTGCTGCTGCGACCCGAGCGCACCGAGACCGCCTGGCATCAACTGCGTGGCACGACCCTGTGCGCGGTGCAGGACGCTCCCTTCAACGCGTGGGCGGTGCAGCGCCATCACGTGTCGCTGCACGAGGTGCCCTCGGTGGCACAGGCCCTGGCCCTTCTCTCGCAGGGCCGCTGCGCGGGCCTGCTGTACTCCGAGGCGGCGGCGCAGCACCTGCGTCGCCAGGCGCCTTGGCGCCACTACCGCATGCCGCTCGATTCGGCGCTCGTGGTGCCTTGGGCGATCAGCCTTGCACGCGAGGAGCAGGGCAGCGCCCTCGAGCGCGAGGTCGGCGACGCGCTGGCGCGTTGGCACCGCGAGGGCACGCTGATCGCACTCGAGAAGAAATGGGGCCTGAAACCCAGCCGGTTCCTGCAGGAGGCCCGCGACCGCTGGAGCGAGCGGCGGGCGGACGGGACGCGGGTGTGTACCCGCGACGCGAGCGGCCAGTGGCCGACGGGCTGCCGCGACGTGGCGTCCCTGCCCCCGCAGCAGGCGCAGGGCGTGCTGTGGCTGGCCATGGGCCTGCGTGAGCGCTGGGGGGTGCGGCTCGCGCCGGCCGGCGAGACCTTTGAGGGTGGGCGCTACCTGCAAAGCCTCGTCTTCACCGGCGTGCTGGTCGGTGCGGTGCTGGCGGGGGCGTGGCTCCTCGCGTCTCGGGCGGTGCGAGGGGTTGCGGCGGTGTGGGCCTGGGGTGCCGCGCACGTGAGGCGCATAGCCCGAATGCTGCGCGCCGCCTCGGACGCGTCGCAAGCTCGATCGGCGCGCCCGGCACCAGTCGCGGCGTCGCCGCCGATGTGGGCGCTACTGGCGACCTGAGCGCCCGCGCGCGCCAGGGCTTTATTCGGCCTTGATGCCGCGTGCGCTGATCACGCCGCCCAATTGCGCGGTGTCGCTCTTGATGCGGTTGGCCAGGCCCTCGGCGTTCGTGCCGGCCACGTCCCAGCCCTGTTGCACCAGCTTCTGGCGCACCTCGGGGCTGCGCACGATCTCGCTGATCACGGCGGACAGCTTGGCCAGGTGCGCGGCGGGCATCGTGGCGGGCGCAGCCACGCCGTTCCACACCTCCAGGCGGAAGCTGCGGGTCACGCCCTGTTCGTCCAGGCTGGCCACGTCGGGCACCAGCGCGCTGCGGCCGCTGGAGGTGATGCCCACGGCCTTGAGCTTGCCGGCCTTCACCTGGGGCAGGGCCAGGCCCGGGGGCAGCAGGGCCAGCTGGATCTGGCCACCCAGCATGGCGTTGACCACCTGCGGGTTGCCCGGGTAGGGCACGTGCACGGGGTCGATACCGCTGTTGCCTTTGAGAAGCTCCATGCCAATGTGGGCCACGGTGCCCACGCCGGGCGAGCCGTAGCTCCACTTGTTGCCGTTGCTGCGCGCCGCCGCGAAGAACTCGCGCGCATTCGCGCCGGGCAGATCGGCGGGCGCCGCCAG
>CAZUKC010000090.1:6676-7206 GCA_964620375.1 uncultured Ramlibacter sp.
TCGTCATGTTGCCGTTGATCAACAGGCCCAGCGTGTGTTCGTCGGTGGCCTTGGCCACCAGGTCGGCGGCGATGTTGCCCGCAGCGCCCACGCGGTTTTCGACGATCACCGGCTGGCCCAGGGCCTTGGACAGCGGCTCGGCCAGCGTGCGCGCGGTGAGATCGGGCGAGGAGCCGCCAGGGAACCCGACGAGGATACGCAGGGGCTTGGACGGCCAAGCGGCCGCGGCGGGCGTCGCCTGGGCGAATGCGGACCCAGCGATCAGGGCCAGCGACAGCGCGAGGAGGGTACGGCGCATGGGGTGTCCTTTCAGGCGTAGGCCGCCAGGGCCTGACGCATTTTCTTCATGGCCGCCACCTCGATCTGGCGGATACGCTCGGCGGACACGCCGTATTCGGCGGCCAGCTCGTGCAGCGTCAGGCCGCCGGAACCGTCGTCGTTCACCTTGAGCCAGCGCTCTTCGACGATGCGGCGGCTGCGCGGGTCCAGCACGTCCAGGGCGGCGGCGATGCCGTCGGTGGCCATGACGT
>CAZUKC010000091.1:0-7201 GCA_964620375.1 uncultured Ramlibacter sp.
TTCTTGCCAGACAGAAAACCCATGGATCGCTCCCTCGAAAAAAGTCGGCAGAATTGTCGCATGCGTGGTTTGCAACGACTGTCCGCAATCGCCCTGATGGTCCTGGCCGCCCCAGGCGCCTGGGCCGCCCACGCCTACGCCCAGTTCGGCGACATCAAGTACCCGCCCGGCTTCACCCATTTCGAGTACGTCAACCCTGCCGCCCCCAAGGGCGGCGAGATCCGGATGGTGCCACCCACCCGGCCCACCAACTTCGACAAGTTCAACCCTTTCACCCTCAAGGGCACCGCGCCGTTTGGCATCGGCTCGCTGATGTTCGACACGCTGCTGGTGGGCAACCTGGACGAACCCACCACCGCCTACGGCCTGCTGGCCCAGGACGTGGCGGTCGCCCCCAACCGCCTGTCGGCCACCTTCACGCTGCACCCGAATGCGCGCTTTCACGATGGCAAGCCGGTGCTGGCGGCCGACGTGGTGCACACCTTCAAGACCCTGATCTCCAAGCAGGCCGCCCCCCAGTTCCGCACGATTTACGCCGAAGTGAAAGATGCGGTGGTGGTGGCCGAGCGCACCGTGCGCTTCGACTTTGCGTCGCCCAATCCCGAGCTGCCCCTGGTGGTGGGCAGCATGCCGGTCTTCAGCCGCGACTGGGGCCAGGGCAAGCCCTTTGACCAGGTGGTGTCCGACATCCCGATCGGGTCGGGGCCGTACCGCATCGCCAGCCCGCGCATGGGCCGCGACATCACCTACGTGCGTGACCCGGCCTATTGGGCAGCCGACCTGCCGGTGCGGCGCGGGCACTTCAATTTCGAGCGCGTTACCTTCAAGATCTACCTGGACGAGACCTCCCGCTTCGAGGGCCTGAAGGCGGGCGAATTCGACTTCATGCGCGAGTTCATCTCGCGCAACTGGGCGCGCCAGTACAAGGGGCGGGTGTTCGACTCCGGCGAGTTGAGACAGCGAGCCTTCGAGAACCGCAACCCCGGCGATTTCCAGGGCTATGTCTTCAACCTGCGCAAACCCAAGTTCCAGGACGTGCGGGTGCGCCGCGCCATTGGCCTGGCCTTCGACTTCGAGTGGATGAACCGGCAGCTGTTCTACGGCCTGTACAAGCGGGTGGACGGCTACTTTCCCAATAGCGAATTCCAGGCGCAGGGCTTGCCCGGCGTGGACGAACTGACCCTGCTCGAACCCCTGCGCGCCCAACTCGCACCCGACGTCTTCGGGCCCGCGCCACGCTCGCCGAGCACCGCGCCCCCCGCCAGCCTGCGTGACAACCTGCGCCAGGCTCAGGTCCTGCTGGCCGAGGCCGGCTGGACCTACCGCGACGGGGCGCTGCGTAATGCCAAGGGCGAGGCTTTCACCATCGAGTTCCTGACCGACCAGCCTTCGCTGGTGCGCATCGTCACGCCGTTCCAGAAGGCCCTGGAGAAACTGGGCATTCGCCTGACCTTCCGTTCGGTGGACTTCTCCCTGGCCAAGCAGAAGATGGACGCCTTCGACTTCGAACTCACCTCGGCCCGCCTGCCTGGCAGCACCTCCCCCGGGGGCGAACTGCTGGAGCGACTGGGGTCGCAGGCGGCATCCACACCCGGCTCCTCCAACGTCTGGGGCCTGGCCGACCCGGCGGTGGACGCGCTCCTGCAGAAGGTGGTGCAGGCCACGACCCGAGAGCAGCTGCGGACCGCCCTGCGCGCCCTGGACCGCGTGCTCTCGCACGGCCACTACTCGGTGCCACACTATTACGGGAGTTCCTTCCTGGTGGGGTACCGACCCGGCCGCTTCCAGTTGCCCGAGACGATCCCGCCGTATTACGACGTGCACCAGTGGGCGATGTCCACCTGGTGGGCCTCGCCCGCAAACCGTTAAGCCGAGACCATGTACCCCCACGCTCGTCACTTCGTGTGCTCACTGTCCCCCGAGGGGGCCTTGGCCCCCTTGAGGCGGCTCGGCGGAGGCTGAACATGGCCAGCTACATCCTCAAGCGTCTGCTGCTGATGATCCCCACACTGTTCGGGGTGCTGCTGCTCACGTTCGTGGTGATCCAGTTCGTGCCCGGCGGCCCGGTCGAACAGATGGTGGCCCAGCTGCAAGGGCGTGACAGCGGGGGCGAGAGCGCCGCCAGCGCCGGGGCCGGCTACCGCGGCCGCCAGGGCGTCGACGAGAAACGCATCGCCGAGATCCGCGCGCTCTATGGCTTTGACAAGCCGGCCCACGAGCGCTTCATCCAGATGCTGGGGCAGTTCGCGCGCTTCGATCTGGGCAAGAGCTTCTACCAGCACAAGGACGTGTGGCAGCTGGTGAAGGAGAAGCTGCCGGTGTCCATCAGCCTGGGCCTGTGGACGTTTTTCCTGAGTTACCTGATCGCGGTGCCCTTGGGCGTGGCCAAAGCGGTGAGGGCCGGCTCCCGGTTTGACCTCGTCACCACGCTGCTGGTGCTGGTGGGGTATGCCATTCCGGGCTTCGTGCTGGGGGTGGCCTTGCTGGTGGTGTTCGGCGGGCAGCTGCAGTGGTTCCCGCTGCGCGGGCTCACGTCTGCCAACTGGGAGCAATTGAGCCTGGCGGGCAAGGTGGTGGATTACCTGTGGCACATCGCGCTGCCCGTCACCGCCATGGTGTTCGGCAGCTTCGCGGTGACCGCGATGCTGACCAAGAATTCATTTCTGGAGGAAATCCGCAAGCAGTACGTGCTGACCGCTCGCGCCAAGGGCCTGCCCGAAAACCAGGTGCTGTGGAAGCACGTGATGCGCAACGCGCTCATTCCCATCGTCACCGGCTTTCCGGCGGCCTTCATCGGGGCTTTCTTCACTGGCTCCTTGCTCATTGAGACCTTGTTCTCGCTCGACGGCCTAGGTCTCCTGAGTTACGAGAGCGTGATCCGCCGCGACTACCCGGTGGTCCTGGGCACGCTGTACCTGTTTACGCTCATTGGCCTGGTGACCAAGCTGGTGAGTGACCTGTGCTATGTCCTTGTCGACCCCCGTGTCAAATTTGACTAACCCCCCCGACGCGGCCGATGGCCGCCTCCCCCCCGAAGGGGGGGCGCCGCCGGTGGACGGGCAGAGCCCGATCCACGGCGGCCTCGGCAGCTCTCCTTCGTCCATCTCTCCGGGGCGGCGGGCGTGGCAGCGGTTTCGCCGCAATCGCTTGGGCTTCGTGAGCCTGGTGATCTTTTGCTTCATGGTGGTGGCCAGCCTCTTCGCCGAAGCCCTGTCCAACGACAAGCCGCTGGTCGTGCGCTACGACGGCCAGTGGTACTTCCCGCTGGTGAAGGACTACCCGGAGAAGACCTTCGGCGGCGACTTCCCCACGCCGGCCGACTACCTGGATCCGTTCATCCGCGAGCGCCTCACCAGCGGGGCTAACTGGGCGATCTATCCGCCCAATCCCTACGGGCCCAAGACCCTGAATTACTTTGCCTCCAAGCCCAATCCTGCGGCGCCGTCGTCGGAAAATTTCTTCGGCACGGACGACCGCGGGCGCGACCTGTTGGCGCAGTTGATCTACGGCTTTCGCGTGAGCGTGCTCTTTGCGCTGGCCCTGACCGTGATTGGCACGGTGCTGGGTATCGTCACCGGCGCGATCCAGGGCTACTTCGGCGGCAAGACCGACCTGGCCTTCCAGCGCTTTATCGAGATCTGGGGTTCGATGCCGGAGCTCTATCTCCTGATCATCTTCAGCGCGGTGTTCGCGCCCAGCGTGGCCTTGCTCCTGGTGCTGCTCTCGCTGTTTGGCTGGATGGGGCTGTCCGACTATGTGCGCGCCGAGTTCCTGCGCAATCGGCAGATGGACTATGTGCGCGCCGCCCGTGCGCTCGGTGTGGGCAACTGGCGCATCATGAGCCGCCACATCCTGCCCAACAGCATGACCCCGGTGGTCACCTTCCTGCCGTTTCGGATGTCCGCTGCCATCCTGGCCCTGACCTCGCTGGACTTCCTGGGCCTGGGCGTCCCCCCTGGCACGCCGTCGCTGGGCGAACTTCTCAGTCAGGGCAAGGCCAATATCGACGCCTGGTGGATCTCGCTGTCCACCTTCGGTGTGCTGGTGGTGACCCTGCTGCTTCTGACCTTCATGGGCGATGCGCTGCGCGATGCGCTCGACCCGCGAAAGAACCCGGCATGAACGCCCTGACCCCGAACCGAGACACGATGCCGCTGCTGGACGTGCGCGGGCTGTCTGTGGCCTTCGGCGGCAAGTCTGTGGTGCACGGCGTCGATTTCTCCATCGCGCCGGGGGAGAAGCTGGCTCTCGTCGGTGAATCCGGCTCGGGCAAGACGGTGACTGCGCTGGCCCTGATGCAGCTGGCGCAGAACGCGCGCACCGCCGGTTCAGCCCTCCTGGCAAACGGCGATTCGCAGCAGGGCGCACGCGACCTTCTGGCCCTGCCCGAGCGCGAGATGCTGGGCGTGCGGGGCAGCGATATCGCGATGATCTTCCAGGAGCCCATGACGGCCCTGAACCCGCTCTACACCGTGGGCGACCAGGTGGCCGAGGTATTGCAGCTCAAACAGGGTCTGGGCCGGCGCGAGGCCTGGGAGGCGGCGGTGCAGGCCTTGGCCGCTACCGGCATCCCCGACCCCGCACGCCGCGCACACGCCTACCCGCACCAGCTTTCGGGCGGCCAGCGCCAGCGCGCCATGATCGCCATCGCGCTGGCCTGCCGTCCGCGCCTGCTGCTGGCGGACGAGCCCACCACCGCGCTGGACGTGACCCTGCGCGGGCAGATCCTGGACCTGCTGTCCGACCTGCAGCGCCAGACGGGTATGGCGGTCCTGATCATCACGCACGACCTGAACCTGGTGCGCAAGTTTGCCGACCGCGTCGCGGTGATGGAAAGCGGCCACCTCGTGGAGCAGGGGGCGGTGGCCCAGGTCTTCTCGGCACCGCAGCACCCCTATACCCGCAAGCTGATCGAGAGCCGCCCTGAGCGTGATGTACGCGACGTACGCGACGTGCGAGCAGAGCTGGCTCCGGTGCTGGAGGCGCGCGACGTGCAGGTGGCCTACGCGGTGCCGCTGCCCGGTTTCAAGGGTTGGTTCCGCCGCGGCGAATTCATCGCTGTGCAGGGCGCCAGCCTGCGACTGGCGCCCGGGCGCACCCTGGGCATCGTGGGCGAGTCCGGCTCCGGCAAGTCCACCCTGGCCCTGGCCGCTCTGGGACTGCTGCCGCACCGCGGGCAGTTGCAGGCCGCCGGCAGCGCCTGGACCGGCCATGGCGGTACCGACCGACCCCTGCGGCGCGCGGTGCAGGTGGTGTTCCAGGACCCGTTCTCGTCGCTGTCACCGCGCATGACGGTGCAGGAAATCGTCGGCGAGGGCCTGCTGGTGCACGAGCCTTCCTTGGGCGAGGCTCAGCGCCGCGATCGCATCGTCGCGGCCCTGGACGAGGTCGGCCTCACCGAGGCCCAGTTCCCCGGATTGCTCGCGCGCTACCCGCACGAGTTCTCCGGCGGCCAGCGCCAGCGCCTGGCGGTGGCGCGCGCGCTGATCGTGCAGCCGCAGCTGCTGGTGCTGGACGAGCCCACCAGTGCCCTGGACGTCACGATCCAGCAGCAGGTCCTGCGCCTGTTGCAGCGGTTGCAGCGCGAGCGCGGCCTAGCCTACCTCCTGATCACGCACGACGTGGAAGTGATCCGCGCCATGGCCCACGACGTGCTGGTGATGAAGGACGGGCAGGTTGTCGAGTCGGGCCCGGTGGACGCGGTCCTCGGCTCACCGCGCGAGGCCTACACCCAGGCCCTGGTGGCCGCGGCCGCATGAGCGTCAGATGACGGCGCCCGTGCGTCCCGTCACCCCGATCCCGCCAGGCGAGGTCGAGGTGACCGCCATGCGCGCTCAGGGCGCAGGCGGCCAGAACGTGAACAAGGTCTCCAGCGCCATCCACCTGCGCTTTGACATCGCGCGATCGTCCCTGCCCGAGGCGCATAAGGCCCGTCTGCTGGCCCTTCGTGATCAGCGCATCACCCGTGAGGGGGTGCTGGTGATCAAGGCCCAGGCGCACCGCAGCCAGGACATGAACCGGGCCGAGGCCTTCGGCCGACTGCAGGAACTGGTGGACAGCGTTGCGACGCCTCCCCGGGTACGGCGCCCGACCCGGCCGACCGCCGCTTCGCGCGTGCGGCGCCTGGACAGCAAGAAGCTGCGCGCTGCCACCAAGCTGCTACGTGCCCGGGTGTCGCCCTAGCCGAAACTGCAAAAACACGCACCTGTCGCTTGCAAGTGCCTGATTTGCAAGGTACAATTGGCGATCGACGACCAAAAACGGGCGGTTCCCTACCGCCCGTTTTTTTTGGCCAGTCGGATTGCAGGTCGATCCCAAGACCCTGAAATTAATACCTTAGTCATCAGGAAGTGGCGCTACAGGACACCGTTGAACAGGTCGTGACCGGGCTCGGTTACGAGTTGGTGGAGCTCGAACGCTCCGCCGGCGGTTTGCTGCGCGTCACCATCGACCTGCCCTGGGCGCCTGGCACCGAGACCTTCGTCAACGTCGAAGACTGCGAGAAGGTCACCCGCCAGTTGCAGTTCACCCTGGAGGTGGACGGCATCGAATACAAGCGCCTGGAGGTGTCGTCCCCGGGCATCGACCGGCCGCTGCGCACTGCGCGCGATTTCGAGCGCTTCGAGGGCGAGTTGGTCGACCTCACCCTGAAGGCGCCCCTGGGCGCGGCGGCGGGGGGCCAGGTGGCCGCCAACCGCAAGAAGTTTCGCGGCACGCTCGAGCGTGTCGCCACCGGCACGGGCTGGCAGGTCACCTGGCGTGACGAATCGCCCGCCAAGCCGGGACAGAGAGTCAGCAAGAAGAAGGAGCCGGCGCCGCTGCAGGTCCTGGGTTTTCAGCTCGACGAGCTGCGCGAAGCCCGCCTGGCGCCAGTCGTGGATTTCAAGGGGCGGCGCCCCAAGTCAGTTGCAGGAGAGTCGTGACATGAACCGAGAAATGTTGATGCTGGTGGAAGCCATCTCGCGCGAGAAGAACGTCGAGCGGGACATCGTGTTTGGCGCCGTCGAATCGGCCCTGGCCCAGGCCACCAAGAAGCTGTACCCCGGCGACGTGGACATTCGCGTCGCCGTGGACCGCGACAGCGGCCAGTACGAGACCTTCCGCCGCTGGCTCGTCGTGCCCGACGAGGCGGGCCTGCAGAACCCCGACGCCGAAGAACTGCTGATGGACGCGCGTGATCGCGTGGCCGACGTGGAAGAGG
>CAZUKC010000092.1:0-7181 GCA_964620375.1 uncultured Ramlibacter sp.
GCGAGACCCAGGACATCAAGGTGGTGGTGGTGCCCGAGATCAACGCCGGCACCGCCTCGCTGGTGGCCAGCGTGATCAACCCCGCGGTGGGTCTGGGCAGCTTCCTGGCGCAGCTGTTTCTGCGTCAACCGCTGTCGCGTGCGGCCACGCAGGAGTTCCACATCGACGGCACCTGGACCGAGCCTCGGGTCACCCGGATCCCGCGCCCCGCCCCCGGCGCCGGCCCGTCCGCTAACCCGTCTGCAGGGGGCAACTGATGGCTCTGCAGGCCGCCACGATCCAGATGGTCTCCGGTCCCCGCGTGGCCGACAACCTCGAGACCGCCCGTGCGCTGCTGGCGCAGGCTGCCGAGCAGGGTGCCGAGCTGGCGGTGCTGCCCGAGTATTTCTGCCTGATGGGCCACCAGGACGGCGACAAGCTCAATGCGCGCGAGGCCTACGGCAACGGCCAGATCCAGGACTTCCTGGCCGCCTGCGCGCGCGACCTGGGCCTGTGGCTGGTGGGTGGCACCCTACCCCTGCGCGCCGATGACCCACAGCGCGTGCGCAACACCACGCTGGTCCATGCGCCCGACGGGCGCTGCGTCGCACGCTACGACAAGATCCACCTCTTTCGCTTCGACAACGGGCGTGAGCGCTACGACGAGGCGCGGGTCATCGAGCCAGGCCAGCAGCCGGTGACCTTCGACCTGCCCGCCCGGGACGGCCACACCTGGTGCGTCGGCCTGTCCGTTTGTTACGACCTGCGCTTCCCCGAGCTCTATCGACAGCTGTCCGCCCAGGGCGCGCGGCTGCTGCTGGTGCCCAGCGCCTTCACCCACACCACCGGCCAGGCCCACTGGGAGCCGCTGCTGCGCGCCCGCGCCATCGAGAACCTCGCCTACGTGTTGGCGCCCGCGCAGGGCGGCACCCACGAGAACGGACGGCGTACCTGGGGCCACTCCCTGGTCGTCGACCCCTGGGGTGCGGTGGTGGCCTGCCGAGAAGACGCGGGCCCTGGCGTGCTCCTCACCGCGCTGCAGCCCGAGCGGGTTCAGGCCTGCCGCCATCAGTTGCCGGTCCTGGACCATCGCGTGCTGTGAGCGCCGTGCAGTTTTCGCAAGCGCCGGACACGTCCCGACGTGTCCTGTGGGCGGTCCTGGTACCCCTGGTGGCCGCCCTGCTGGCCACCCTGGTCTGGCTGGCCGGGCGCCAAGAGGCGCTGCACGTGCAGGGCGAGCTGGACCGCGACACCGCCGAAGCCGCCGAGGACATCCGCACCGGCCTGCTGCGACGCGCGCAGAGCCTGCAGGCCCTGAGCGCCTACGGGCCCCCGCGGGGCAGCCGCACGCAGTGGACGCTCGAGGCCTCGAAGCTGCTGCGCGAACACCGCGAGCTGTTGCGCATCGAATGGCGGCGCGAAACGCTGGACACCGTCGTTGCCGTCGACTCGCCCTACCGGCCGCCGGCCTACACCTGGCTGCCGCGCAGCGGCACCCTGGCCGACGTGCAGCTGGCGTGTGCCCAGGCCCGACGTCAGAGCCAGCCGGCCTATTCGTCCAGCTACTACCTGCCCCAGCCCGACGGCATCGGCCAGGAGGTCATGGAGCTGTGCGTGCCGCACTTCAGCGGCGGCGCGGTCACCGGCTATGTGGTGGCCACCTATTCGCTGCGCGAGATCCTGGCCACCCTGGTTGGTCCGCAGCTCACGCGCAACCAGGAGGTCTCCTTCACCGAACCCGACGGCACCCGCCTGGCGCTGCACGGCCTGGCGCAGCGGGGCCTGCGCACCTTCACCTCGCAGCAGCTGCTGGACCTGGCCGGCAACACCCTGGTGCTGCGCATGAACAGCTGGCGCGCGGCGCCGGATCCGTTTCCCAACGTCCTCACGGCGCTGGTCACCGCCATGTCCATCGCCCTGGTCGCCGTGCTGTCTATGCTGGGCAAGGACATGCGTCGGCGCGTGCGCGTCGAGCGAGACCTGGCCGACGCGCTCGCCTTTCGCAAGGCCATGGAGGACTCCCTGGTCACCGGCCTGCGCGCGCGCGACCTGCAGGGACGCATCACCTACGTCAACCCGGCCTTCTGCGCCATGGTCGGCTTCAGCGCCGAAGAGCTGCTGGGCCAGTCGGGTCCTGCGCCCTATTGGCCGCCCGAGCTGGCGCGCGACTACCAGACCCGTCAGGAGGTGCGGCTGGCTGGCCAGCACATGCCGCCGCGGGAGGGTTTCGAATCGGTCTTCATGCGCAAGGACGGCTCGCGCTTCCCGGTCCTGATCATCGAAGCGCCCCTGATCAACGCCAGCGGCACCCAGACCGGCTGGATGAGTGCCTTCCTCGACATCAGCGAGCAGCGTCGGGTCGAAGAGCTCTCGCGCGCCACCCAGGAGCGGCTGCAGGCCACCGCGCGGCTGGCGACCGTCGGCGAGATGGCCTCCCTGCTCAGTCATGAACTCAACCAACCGCTGGCCGCCATCTCGAGCTACGCCACGGGCTCGCTGAACCTGCTCAAGGGCGGGGATGTCGAGGGCCTGGAAGGCGCGCTAGAGCGCATCGGCGAACAGGCCGAGCGGGCCGGCCGTGTCATCAAGAGCGTGCACGACTTCGTGCGTCGCCGGGATCAGGCGAGAGAGGCCGTCGCGCCGCAGCACCTGCTCGAAGCGGTCCTGCCCCTGGTCAACCTGCAGGCGCGCAAGCTGGGCATCACCGTGGTCACGCGGGTCTCGGCCGGGCTGCCGCCGGTGCTGTGCGATCGCACGATGGTCGAGCAGGTGCTCCTCAACCTCGCGCGCAATGCCATGCAGGCCATGGACGAATCCCGCCCCGCGCGGCCCTCGCTGACCCTGCAGGCCCGTCGCCTGCCTGCGGCGCAGGGGGGCGGTGCGGGCTGGCTGGAGTTTTCGGTGACCGACGTCGGGCCGGGCATCCCGCCGCAGGTGCAGGCCCGCCTGTTCACGCCCTTCTTCACCACCAAGCGCGAGGGTATGGGCCTGGGCCTCTCGCTGTGCCGCACGGTGGTGGAGCAGCATGGGGGCGAGCTGAGCTTCGAGCCTCACCTCCCCCAGGGTACGATCTTTCGGTTCACCCTGCCGCTGGCCGAGTCGCTCGAGCGCCGGCCCGAACCAGCGCTGCTCACGAACTGATCCTGTCCCATGCAACCTGCCCCGGATGCCACCGTCTACATCGTGGATGACGACGCCAGCGTACGCGAGGCCCTGGCCTGGCTGCTGCGCTCGCGCCGCCTGCACAGCGAGTCTTACGCCAGCGGCCAGGCCTTCGCGACCCGCCTGCAGGAAGGCTTCACGCCCGACCCGCCCTGCTGCCTGCTGCTGGACGTGCGCATGCCGGGCCTGAGCGGCCTGGCCCTTTTCGAAATCCTGGCCGAGCGCGGGCTGGTCGAGGCCATGCCGGTGATCTTCCTCACGGGTCACGCCGACGTGCCCACCGCCGTGACCATGGTCAAGCGAGGCGCCTTCGATTTCTGCGAGAAGCCGTTCTCCGACAACGCCCTGGTCGACCGCATCGAGCAGGCCATCGCCCGGTCGTCCGAGGTGCTCTCGGCGCAGCGGGCGCAGCAGCAGCTGCAGTCACGCCTGGCCGAACTCACGCAACGCGAGCGCGACGTCATGGTCCGTGTCGCCAAGGGCTTGCCCAACAAACTGATCGCCGACGAACTGGACATCAGCGTGCGTACGGTGGAAGTGCACCGCGCTCGGGTGTTCGACAAGATGAGTGTGAAGTCGGCCGTGGAGCTGGCCAACATCCTGCGCGAACGCTGAGTCAGCGCGGACCGGAGCTACCCGGGTCGTCCGGGGGCGGCTCGCCTCCGGGACGGCCCGAGAACATCGTCCACCAGACGATCAGCACCAGCAGGGCCAGGGCCAACAGGGCTTCGAGCAGAATCAGCAGCATGAAACAGTTCGTGTGGGTGGGCGCTTTCGCGATTGTAGGAATGCTGGCCGCCTGCGGCAGCGCGCCCCCGCTGCCGACCGAGTCTTTGCCCGAGCCCCCGAAGGCGCCAGCGGCCGGAGGCGCCCCTGCCGACGCCCCCGCGCCCCTGCCACCGGACATCACCACCGCCAAGAGCCGATGGGTCCCTGTGCGCTGGAGCGAGCTGCCCGGTTTCGACGAGGACGCCCTGCACGAGGCCTGGAATGCCTGGTTGCGCAGTTGTGAGCGCCCTGCCGCGCCCTGGACCGCCCTGTGTCCGCAGGTGCGCCGCCTGTCCATCGCCTCGGCGCAGGAGCAGCGGACCTGGCTGCTGGAGACCCTGCAGCCCTACCGGGTCGAGCCGCTGCAACCGGGTGACCCCGGACTGCTGACCGCCTACTACGAGCCGGTGCTCGAGGCCTCGCGCGTGGCCAGTCCCGCCCACACGGTGCCCTTGTACCGTCCCCCTGCCGATCTGGGCCGTCGCAAGCCCTGGTACAGCCGCCAGGAGATCGACACCCTGCCCGAGGCCCGCGCCGCCTTGCGCGGACGCGAGATCGCCTGGCTGGCCGACCCCATCGACGCCCTCGTGCTGCAGATCCAGGGCTCGGGCCGTCTGCGCATCACCGAGCCCGACGGCCGCCAGACCCTGGTGCGCCTGGCCTATGCCGGCACCAACGATCACCCCTATCGCAGCGTGGGCGGCTGGTTGCTGCAGCAGGGGGCGGTACGCGACGCCTCGTGGCCGGGCATCAAGGCCTGGGTGCGTGCCAATCCGCAGCGCGTCACCGAAATGCTCTGGGCCAACCCGCGCTTCGTCTTCTTCCGCGAGGAGGCCCTGGGTGACCTGGACGCCGCCTTCGGACCCCGCGGCGCCCAGGGCGTGCCGCTCACCCCCGGACGGTCCATCGCCGTCGACCGCGAGAGCATCCCCTACGGCACCCCGGTGTGGCTGGCGTCACCCGGCCCCCAGGCCCGGCTGCAACGGCTGGTCCTGGCGCAGGACACCGGCAGCGCCATCGTGGGCGCGGTGCGCGCCGACTACTTCGTGGGCTGGGGCGAGCCGGCCGGCGAACTTGCCGGCCGCCTGAAACAGCCCCTGCGCCTGTGGGCCCTGTGGCCACGGTCGCCGCGCGAGCCCTGACACCTGCGGTCAGCCGGCCATCAACACCCCCTCTCCCCCAGAACACGAGGCCCGCACTACACTGCACCCGAGCCCGACGCGTCGCCTACCCGGCGGCGTGGTCCCCATCGCCCGGCCTACCCGGCCGTCATTTCATCGGAGACGCCATGAACGCCCCCCTGCCCGAGCACATTCGCCTAGCCCTCGAAACCGTTTCCCTGGACGACAAGTACGCGCTGGACTACGGCCGCGCCTTCATGAGTGGCGTGCAGGCGCTGGTGAAGCTGCCCATGCTGCAGCGCCAGCGGGACCTGCTGGCGGGCAAGAACACCGCCGGCTTCATCAGCGGCTACCGCGGCTCGCCCCTGGGCGGCTACGACCAGGCCCTCTGGAAGGCCAAGCAGCACCTGCAGGCGCGCCACATCGTCTTCCAGCCGGGCGTCAATGAAGAACTCGCCGCCACCGCCCTGTGGGGCACGCAGCAACTGGGCTTTGCGCCCGCGGGCACCCAGCGCTACGACGGTGTCTTCGGTATTTGGTACGGTAAGGGTCCCGGCGTGGACCGCTGCTCCGACGTCTTCAAGCACGCCAACCTGGCCGGCACCACGCCCTGGGGCGGCGTGCTTGCGGTGGCCGGCGACGACCACGTCGCCAAGAGCTCCACTGCCGCTCACCAGAGCGACCACATCTTCAAGGCCTGCGGCCTGCCGGTCTTCTTCCCGAGCTCGGTCCAGGAAGTCCTCGACCTGGGCCTGCATGCGCTGGCCCTGAGCCGCTACGCCGGCGTGTGGTCCGGCATGAAGACCATCCAGGAAATCGTCGAATCCAGTGCCACCGTCCTCATCGACCCCGCGCGCGTGCAGGTACGCCTGCCCGAAGATTTCGCCATGCCGCCCGGCGGCGTGCACATCCGCTGGCCCGACGGCGCGCTCGAACAGGAAGCGCGCCTCTTTGACTACAAGTGGTACGCCGCGCTCGCCTACATCCGCGCCAACCGCCTGAACCACAACGTCATCGAAGGGCCTCACGACCGCTTGGGTCTGATCGCCAGCGGCAAGGCCTACAACGACACCCGCCAGGCCCTGATCGACCTGGGCCTGGACGACGCCACCTGCCGCCGCCTGGGTATCCGACTGCACAAGGTCGCGGTGGTCTGGCCCCTGGAGGCGCAGACCACCCGCGAGTTCGCCACCGGCCTGCGCGAGATCCTCGTCATCGAGGAAAAGCGCCAGGTCATCGAATACCAGCTCAAAGAAGAGCTCTACAACTGGCGCCCCGACGTCCGGCCCAATGTCCTGGGCAAGTTCGACGAATCCGAGGGCGACTACTCCGGCGGCGAGTGGTCCGTGCCCAATCCTTCGGGGCACACCCTGCTGCGTGCCAACGCCGACCTCTCGCCCGCCCTGATCGCCCGCGCCATCGCGCAGCGCCTGAAGAAGCTGGGCATCGACGCCGACACCACCGCCCGCATCGACGCGCAGCTGGCCCTGCTGTCCGCCAAGGAGGCCAGCCTGCAAGCCACCAAGGTGGCCTCGGATCGCACCCCCTGGTTCTGCTCCGGCTGCCCGCACAACACCTCCACCAAGGTGCCCGAGGGTTCGCGCGCCATGGCGGGCATCGGCTGTCACTTCATGGCCGTCTGGATGGACCGCGCCACCGTCGGCTTCACCCAGATGGGTGGCGAGGGCGTGCCCTGGGTCGGCCAGCAGCCCTTCTCCACCGAAAAGCACGTCTTCGCCAACATCGGCGACGGCACCTACTTCCACAGCGGCCTGCTCGCCATCCGCCAGTCCATCGCCGCGGGCGTCAACATCACCTACAAGGTTCTCTACAACGACGCGGTCGCCATGACCGGTGGCCAGGCGGTGGGCGAGCGTCCCGAGGGCCACACCGTGCCCCAGATCGCGGGCAGCCTGCTGGCCGAGGGCGTGTCGCGCCTGGTGGTCGTCACCGACGAGCCCGCCAAATACGCGCGCAATGCGGACAACCGCCACGGCCTGCCCGCGGGCGTCGAGGTCTTCCACCGGGACGAGCTCGACCGCCTGCAGCGCGAGTTCCGCGAGATCACTGGCACCAGCGCCATCATTTACGACCAGACCTGCGCCACCGAAAAACGCCGCCGCCGCAAGCGCGGCACCATGGTGGACCCGG
>CAZUKC010000093.1:0-7178 GCA_964620375.1 uncultured Ramlibacter sp.
GATGACGCCCTCGCGCAGCACGCCGACCAGGCGGCCCACCTGGCCAAGGCCGACCTCCTGACCGACATGGTGGGCGAGTTCCCCGAGCTGCAGGGCATCATGGGCCGCTACTACGCGCAGGCCGATGGACTGCCCGCGCAGGTCGCCGACGCGATCGAGGACCACTACAGGCCACGATTTGCCGGCGACGCGCTGCCGCGTCACGCCACCGGTCTGGTGGTGGCCCTGGCCGACAAGCTCGAGACCCTGGCGGGCCTCTTCGCCATCGGGCAGCTGCCCACCGGCGACAAGGACCCCTTTGCCCTGCGCCGTCACGCGCTGGGCATCGTGCGCATGCTGATGGAGCGTGATCTGCCGCTGGCCCTGGGCGAGCTGCTCGGGTCGGCGATGGCGCTGTTCCCGCAGGCCGCGCCCGAGGCGTTGGAGCAGCTGTCCACCTTTGTCTACGAGCGCCTGGCCGGCCTGCTGCGCGAGCAGGGCTACAGCGCCCAGGAAGTGGACGCCGTCCTGGCCCTGCAGCCCCAGCGCCTGGGCGACGTGGCCAAGCGCCTGGCGGCGGTGCGCGCCTTCGCGGCCCTGCCCGAGGCCCCGGCGCTGGCTGCGGCCAACAAGCGCATTGGCAACATCCTGAAGAAGGCCGAGCGCGCTGACGCGCACGTGAATCCGGCGCTTCTGAAGGAAGACGCCGAGAAGGCCCTGCACGCGGCGGTCGGCCAGACCGTGCCGCAGGCCGACGCGAAGTTCCAGGCGGGCGACTACACCGGCTCCCTGCAGGTGATGGCGGCGCTGCGCGGTCCGGTCGATGCGTTCTTCGACGGCGTGATGGTCAACGCCGAAGAGGCCGACCTGCGCCTGAACCGCCTGGGCTTGCTGGCGATGCTGCACCAGGCGATGAACCGGGTCGCGGACCTGTCTCGCCTCGCGACGTGACTCAGGCCCAATGAAGCTCGTCATCCTCGACCGCGACGGCACCATCAACGCCGACAGCGACGAATACATCAAGTCGGCAGCCGAGTGGGTGCCTCTGCCCGGGGCCATCGAGGCCATCGCCCGCCTGAACCACGCGGGCTGGCATGTGGTGGTGGCCTCGAATCAGGCCGGCCTGGGGCGCGGTCTGTTCGACGTCGCAGCCCTCAACGCCATGAACGCCAAGATGCACAAGCTGCTGGCTACGCAGGGCGGGCGCGTCGATGCGGTGTTCTACTGCCCCCACACCCCCGACGACGCCTGCACCTGCCGCAAGCCCCTGCCGGGGCTGTTCGAGCAGATCGGCGAGCGCTTCGGCGTGGATCTCGCAGGGGTGCCGGTGGTAGGTGACCAGCTGCGTGACCTGCAGGCTGGTGTCGCTGCCGGCTGCGAACCCCATCTTGTGCTGACAGGCAAGGGCGCTGCTTACCGCGGTCGCGCCTTGCCTGACAGCTTCCCGGTCGGCACGTGCGTGCATGACGACCTGGGGGCCTTCGCCGCCCACCTGATGTCCCGGCCCGCCGTCGGGCGCTGAGTGCAGTCCGTGATGAACGTGATCCGCTCCCTTGTGCACGGTCTCTGGCTGGTCGCCTCGCTGGTGGTGTGGGCGCCGCTGGTGATCGTGGCGTCCGTCTTCACCCGCGGCGCGCCCCTGTACTGGCTGGCGGTGTGGTGGTTGCGTGGCGCCATCACCAGCGCGCGCGGGATCCTGGGCATCCAGGTGCGCGTGACCGGCTTCGAGAACCTGCCGCCTGGCGACGGCAGCCCTGCCATCCTGCTGGCCAAGCACCAGTCCACCCTCGAGACCTTCCTGCTGCCCACGCTGATGCCGCGCCCGCTGGCCTATGTGTTCAAGCGCGAACTGCTGTACGTACCTTTCTTCGGGTGGGCGATGGCGCGTCTGGACATGGTCCACATCGACCGCAGCCAGCGCGCGCAGGCCTTCGCCAAGGTGGTCGATCAGGGCAAGCGCCTGCTGGCGCAGGGCATCTGGGTGATCATGTTCCCCGAGGGCACGCGTATTCCGCGCGGGCAGGTCGGCAGCTACAAATCGGGCGGTACGCGTCTGGCGATCGCCACCGGCGCGCCGGTGATTCCGATTGCGGTGACGTCGGCCAAGTGCTGGCCGCGCAAGGCCCTGATCAAGCGACCTGGCGTGGTGGACGTGTCGATCGGCAAGCCGATCCCCTCCGAGGGACGCGAGGCCGACGAGCTGATGCGCGAGGTGCGTGACTGGATCGAAGCCGAGATGCGCAGGCTGGACCCCGAGGCCTATCCTGCCGCGTCGTCCGAAACCGACAGTGCTGTGAGCGCCCCGCCGGCGCAGGCCGATGAACAGGTTTCTGCAACTCGCCCTTGACCTGTTCGATCCGCCGGCGCCTGCCGCGCCGAAGCCGGTCGACCCCGCAGCGTCTGCACCCGCCGAACCCCTGGACCGCGTGCTGCCCCCCGCGCAGTTCGGCCATCCCCGCGCCAACCGGCAGGCGGTGCTCGGCACCACCCAGGTGGCCTACGAGTTCCGGCGCGCGCGCCGGCGCAACATCGGTTTCACGGTGGGCCCTGAGGGGCTGACGGTGAGCGCACCCAAGTGGGTGCCGCTCTACGAGGTGGAGTCGGCGATCCAGTCCAAGTCGGCCTGGATCCTGAAGAAGCTCGACGAAATGCGCGCGCGCGGCGAGCGCCTCGAGACGGCCCGCATCCAATGGAAGGACGGCGCGGCCTTTCCTTTCCTGGGGGAGACGGTGGTCGTGGTGCTTGATCCGCGCCAGGGCTTCGATGGTGGCGGCAGGCTGCACACCGATGCCGCTGCCCTGCCAGGCGTGCCGCGACTTACGCTGCACCTGGGGTTGTCACAGGCTGCGGCCGAATCGCAGATCCGCGACGCGGTGCAGGCCTGGCTGATGCGGCAGGCCAAGCGGGTCTTCACCGAGCGCCTGGATCACTTCGCGCCGCGTCTGGGCGTGCAGTGGAAGAAGCTCAGTCTGAGCAGCGCCAGCACCCGCTGGGGCACGGCCAGCGCCGACGGATCGATCCGTTTGAACTGGCGGCTGATTCACTTTCGGATGCCGGTGATCGACTATGTGGTGGCCCACGAGTTGAGCCACCTGCGGGTCATGGACCACAGCCCGCGCTTCTGGGACACGGTGCGCACCGTGGTGCCCGATTACGCGCAGCTGCGCGGACAACTCAAGGACGAGGCGCTGCCGATCTGGTAGGCCAGACCGTGGATTTGAATACGCGCTGCACGCCGATATCCTTCCATGCAGGATACTAGGCAAACAACTGTTTGGTTCAATCATGCGCAAATCGTCCCTTCGAATCCAAGAGATCCCCACCTTCACGACGCCGCCAGCCCGCCGTGTCGAAGTGACCCGCTATGCGCCTGATCTACCGCTTGAGCATCGAGTCGCCGTGGGCGAGGACCCGCTTGCGCCGCTCGGACCGGGGCAGATCCGCGTCGGGCTGCTGGCCATGACCGTGCACCCGGCCGACCTACTTCAGATCGATGGGCGCTACGGTGTTCAGCCGCCGCTGCCCTATACGCCGGGCCATGAGGGCGTGGCGGTTGTCCTGGCCGTCGCTCCCGATGTCGATACCGTCAAGGTAGGGGACCTGGTGATCCCGTTAGCGCCGGGAGGCACCTGGCGGGATGAGCGAGTGCTTTCCAGCCGCCAGGTGGTTCTCCTCGAGGGTGATGTTGACGTGTTCCAGTGCGCGATGCTCAGCGCGAATCCGATGACGGCCTGGGTCCTTTTGCATGGCATCGCGTCCCTGGAGGGCGAGGTCTGCCTGATCCAGAACGCAGCGAACTCGGCCGTCGGGCAGTGCGTGCGCCAGCTCGCGGCCCAGACGGGAATCCGGCTCATTAATGTCGTGCGCCGAGCCGAAGCGGTGGACGGCGCTCAGCTGGGTGACGAGCACTGGATCATCGATGAAGGTTTGTCGGCCGCTGAATTTGGGCGGCGTGCAAAGGTACTGGCCGATGGACGGCCCATCCCCCTGGCCCTTGATGCGGTGGCGGGGGAAGCGACCCGCAAGCTCGCCGCGACCGTTGATACGGGCGGGAAGGTCGCCGTGTACGGACTCCTGAGCCAGCGGCCTTCTGAGGTCGCCGCAGAGGACCTGATCTTTCGCGGCATCGCTGTACAGGGGTTCTGGCTAGCCAGCTGGTTTGCCGATCCGGCCCACCGCGCTGCCGCCAAGTCTGCGATGCCCGCCCTGCAGCAGCTGATGGCCGAGGGGGCGCTGAGGATGGCGGTGCAGCAGACCTTTGACCTCGGCCAGGTCACCCAGGCCTTGGCCTGCGCTGCCGAGCCCCACCGCACCGGCAAGGTGTTGCTGACTGGCGCATGGCTGGCGCGCCTGGCCGGAGCGCCGGGAAAACCCTGATCCGCATACCAACCAACCACTTGTTTGGTTCTAGGGTGTCTGCTAGGCTGCGCGTGTACTCACGAGCGCATGCTGCATGGCCCCCACAATCGTCTACGACCCTTCCAACGATGCGACTCGGAGAAATCCGTTTCCCCTCTACGAGGCTCTGCAGGAGCACGATCCTGTTCACTGGAGTCCATCCATCCGCAGCTGGATCATTACGCGCTATGACGACGTGCGGCAGGTGGCCATGTCGCCTACGATGTCCTCGGACCGGCTGCGCCCCTTCTACGAGGCGCAGCGCGATGACCGTCGCGAGATCCTCTCCGGGGTCATGCGCTACCTGAACGAATGGCTGGTGTTCAAGGCGCCACCGGAGCACACCCGCTTGCGCAAGATGATGAACGGGGTGTTCTCGATACCCATGGTTCACGCGATGGCGCCACAGATCCGGCGCATCGTCGATGACCTGTACGCCCAGGTCCCGCGTGGACAAACCTTCGACTTCATGCAGGACGTCGCGGTCCTGCTCCCGGCGTATGTGATCCTGGACATGATGGGCGTGCCACGGTCCGACTTTCCCATGATCAAGAGCTGGTCCGACGACCTGCGCCTTTTCATCGGTACCTCCCGGGCGGACGAGGACAAGTACCGCAAGGCAAGGTCCGGAGCGGATCAGATGTCGGCTTATTTCCGCGGCGTCATTGAGCAGCGCCGCGCCAATCCCAGCGAGGATGTCATCACCAAAATGCTGCTGGCGAAGGACGACCGGGGAACTCTGGGCGAAGACGAGCTCGTCGCCATGTGCATGCTGGTGTTGTTCGGCGGCCATGAGACGACGACCAACCTCCTGGGGAGTGCGGTGGTGGCCCTGCTGGAGAATTCGGACCAGCAGCAGTTGCTGCGGGAGCGTCCGGAGCTGATCGATTCGGCTGTCGAGGAGTTTCTGCGCTACGACGGGCCCAGCAACAGCATCGCCCGGGTGGTAGCGGTCGACCACGAGTTGCATGGCAAATCCCTCAAGGCGGGTGAGCGAGTGTTTGCCATGATCAACGCGGCTAACCGGGACCCGAGGCGATTCGAGCGTCCCCATGCGCTGGACATCCAGCGCTCACCGAACCGGCACCTGACGTTCGGACAGGGTCTGCACTTCTGTTTAGGGGCACCCCTGGCGCGGCTGGAGGCCAAGGTCTGCCTGGGTGCCCTGGTATGGGGTTTTTCCTCGATGCGCCAGGGGCCGGGTGAGGTCCACTGGCTGGATGCGCTGGTGATGCGCGGGCCGTCAAACCTGCCGTTGATCCTGCAATAAACCCACCGCTTCCGAGGAGATCTTCCGATGCAAGACGTGTATGTGATCGGCGTGTCCTGTACCGCCTTCGGAAAACAGCCTGAAAAGACCTTCAAGGACCTCACTCGCGAAGCCTTCACCGAGGTCGTGGCGGATACCGGAGTCGACCTGGCACAGCAGGTAGAGCAGGCTTGGTTCGGCAATTGTGGAATGGGGACCTTCGGTCAGCGCAACATCCGCGGCCAGGTCTGCTTCACGCCGCTGGTGCGCGAAGCTGTGTTTCCGCAACGGGTGCCCCTGATCAACGTGGAAGGTGGTTGCGCCACGGCCTCAATGGCCTTTCACGGCGCCTACAAGGACATCCTCTCTGGGGAGGCCGAACTGTCGCTGGCCATCGGCGTGGAAAAGACTTTCTTTCCAGGCGATGCCGCGCGTACGCTGGAGATCTTTGAAGGCGGCATCGACCAGTTCGACCCGCAGGAGTGGCAGGCCTATTACCGGGACGCTGGCGAACGATCGGGCAAGCCCTTCGAGACCAACGCGGGGGGCGGCACCCTGTTCATGGACACCTACGCCATGCAGGCCGCCTACCACATGAGGACCTACGGCACGACCCGCGAGCAGATTGCGTATGCGGCGTCTAAGAACCACGCGATGGGGGCACTGAACCCGAAAGCCCAGTACCGCTTCACGGTGTCGCCCGAACAGGTGCTAGCCGACCGCGAGGTCAGCTGGCCCCTCACGCGATCGATGTGTTCGCCGGTGGGCGATGGCGCCGCGGCAGCCTTGTTGTGCTCGGAACGGTTCCTGCGCGGCCTGCCTGCGCGGGTGCGGGAGCGGGCGATCCGTGTCGGGGCGAGTGTTCTCACGGGCGGCAAGTACCGCGACCTGGACGAGCCCGGTCTGTCCCACCTCGCGGCGAAAAAGGCCTATGCCAAGGCGGGCCTGAAGCCCGAGGACATCGACGTGGCCGAGGTGCACGACGCCACTTCGTTCTGCGAGATCTACCAGGCCGAGATGCTCGGCTTCTGTGAGCGCGGCGAGGGCGGCGCTTTCGTGGCCAGCGGCGCGACCTCGCTGGGCGGAGACCTGCCAGTCAATCTCTCAGGCGGCCTGGTGTCCAAGGGCCATCCGGTGGGCGCGACCGGCCTGTCGATGATCTATGAGTTGGTCGCGCAGCTGCGCGGCGAATGCGGCGAGCGGCAGGCCGTGGGGGCCGATGTCGCATTGGCCGAAAACGGCGGCGGCGTGATCGGGTTTGACGAGGCGGCTTGTTCGGTGATCGTTCTGCGCCGCTGAGCCGACCGGCCTTGCGCGCGGGAAAACCCCTAACCTACCGCACAACCAAACGATTGTTTTGTAGCTGATCACTGGCTACGATCATTGCGTGCGGGGCGGTATCCGCTCCATCTTCAATTCGCGAACAGACTGGGGTGATCGATGAAGAAATTTCTCTTGATGAGCTTCGCCGCCATGGCGTTTTCCCTGCCTGTCCAGGCGCAGGACTATCCCTCGCTGTCGCTGAAGATGGCGCACCCGCTGGCGCAGACCT